>CAZZEA010000001.1:0-17087 GCA_964652925.1 uncultured Candidatus Peribacteria bacterium
TTTTTGATCAGTGCTAATGTCATAAATATCGCCATATCGT
This sequence comes from uncultured Candidatus Peribacteria bacterium, assembly GCA_964652925.1. Classification (GTDB taxonomy): domain Bacteria; phylum Patescibacteriota; class Gracilibacteria; order Absconditabacterales; family Absconditicoccaceae; genus UBA5124. Next base: position 41 of record CAZZEA010000001.1, read on the forward strand.
ACGAAATTTTTACTAAAATAGGTTTCTGTAGATGTTTTAATAACTTTGTATTTTGTATTGAAAATTTCTATATATCATAAATCAAAATTGGCATTTTGAAGGAGATTTGTGTCGATAAAAATGTCAGATTTATAGCTTTCTACAGTTTCTCAAGAAAGCAAACCACCAGTTGTCTGGATAGTTCCTGGTACGGTATTGAAAATCATATTTTCTAATGTGTTTGTGTTGAGATTGTTGATTAATTGGAATTTTACTCTAAATCTATAAAGGAACAAAGCTACTTCATATCTCGTAATTGGGCTATCAAAGGTAATAGCATCAGCTGGTCCAACAATTCCCATATCTAGTGCTTTTTGATAATATGATGTCCATCGAGGATTTTTGGTTTCATCTAATTTTTTTCATTCAACAAGTCTGATTAATGCTGTGATAAATTGCCCTTTTGTAAGTGTGTTTTTTGGATCAAAAATTTGATTTCATCATTTGAGAAGATCCATTTTACATACATTTTGTATGTGGGTTGTCAATGTTTGATCGGCTTTTGAAAGATCTTTGAATTGGCATTCTACTGGCAAAGTAACGCTTAATTTGTCCTGTGAAAAATTGAAAACCTTTGCAAAAATATCAAATATTTTTGCAGATTGTTCTCTTGTGAGAACTTCGAATGGTTTATATTCTCCTATAGTTGAAAAACTAGTTAATCAGTTGTCGTGCATCCATCTGATTGCTTCTTGAAGTTCTGGATCTTTCTTTACGCTAATAGAGCTTGCTATTGCAGAGAATTTTTGAGCGAGTTCTGACGATGTTTCTGGAAGTTGTGTTGTTCAAGTTGTTTGATTGATTCCTGTTAGATTTTGTAAAGTAATTTGTGATTGTAGTTTGAGAGATGTGTTATTGGCAATAGTTTGTAATCTATAAATATAAAGCGCTATTTCATATCTAGAAATTTCTTTTTCAAAATTGTTGTTTTCAAGTGTTGTTAAACCAAGAGCTCTTCCTTTGATATAATAATCCGACCATCGTGGGTGTTGATTTTCAAAAGATGCTTTTCCTTCGAACATTCTAATGAGAATTGCCATAGCTTCAGGTCTAGTAAGTTGTTTTTGGGCCATATAATTATTGTTGAATCCTTTGATTATTCCTCGTTGACAAACATTTTGGATAAAAGGAATTAATTCTGGATTGAATATTGATTTATCTTTGAAATCACAATTTGTGTTTTTCATTTCTTTTGTATATCCAAGTACGTTATATGCTTCAGAAAACATTTTTGCCGCTTCTTCTCTGGTCAAAGCATCATACATTCTATATTCATTTTGATTATCATATTTGGTTAGTCCATTGGCATACATCCAAGAAAGAGCACGTTCGAATTCTGTTCACGTGGTATTGAGCGTTGTTGTAGTAATTGTACCAGTATTTGTCGTTCACGTTTGATTTGTTCACGTTTGTATAATTTCTGTATTTGTTACTCATGTATTTAAAATTATTCATGTAACAGTGATGGTTTTTGTTACAGGATCTATAATTATTTGAGCTTCAGCATTTGCAATATTGTAAGTTATTCCTAGTGATACTAATGTTAATGCAGTAGTAAAAAGAATTTTTTTGTTCATTTTTTTTGGAAAATAGATAAAAGTTCTTGCTTTCAGAATAGTCTTTATAAAGATATTTTCAAGAGTATTCATCTTGAATGTAGTGATTTGTTTTATTTTGTCAAATAAAAAATTGACTAATTGCTGTTATTCTCTTATAATACGATTTCTTATTTGAATAGTTACAGTTGAAATTCTTTTTGGAAACTATAAACAATTATTGTTTATTTTGTTTTACAATGATTTTATGACAAAAAGAATTCTTACGTGATTACAGGCTACTTCAGATCAAATTCATATTGGAAATTATTTTGGGGCAGTAAAGCCTATGATTGATCTTTCAGCTCAATTTCAAGATGTTGAAGTGTTTTTGTTTTTGGCAATAATGCATAGTTTAACTCGTTTACATAATGCTAAGGAACTGCATGATAACAGTATGAATATATTAAAAATATATTTGGCTTGTGGGGTAGATCCCAAGAAGTTTGTTATTTACAATCCTGCAGATGTTCCCGCTCATGCACAACTTAATTGGGTACTTGGTTGTATAACGCATATGGGATTTATGGAACGTATGCATTCGTACAAAGAAGCTTTAGACAAAGGGAAAGCCAAAGAAATTAGTGTAGGAGTCTTTACCTATCCTATTTTGATGGCGGCAGATATTTTGCTGTACGATGCTGATATAGTTCCTGTTGGTCAAGATCAAAAACAACATGTAGAATATGCAAGAGATATTGCTCAGAGATTTAATAATTTATTTGGTGAGACATTTAAATTACCACAACCATATATCAAGTCTGAAGTTTGAATAATTTTGGGTGTCGATGGACGTAAAATGTCGAAATCTTATAATAATTATATTTGACTTTTGGATGATGAAAAGCAAGTTCTCAAGAGAGTAAAACAAATAGCTACGGATACCAAAACCGTAGAGGAACCAAAAGATCCAGATCAATGTAATGTATATGCAATTTGTAAATTGTTTTTGACGCCAGAAGAAGATGAAAATTTAAGAAAAAAATATCAAGCTGGAGGGCTTAGTTATAAAGAAGCAAAAGATTATTTATACGAAAAAATTATGGCATTTTTGAAACCAATTCAGGAACGTTATGCACAGATTAGTGATCAAGAAATTATAGATTTAATGAAGAAAAATGCTCTCTATGTAAATGAATTGGCAAATAAAAAAATTGCTGAAATTTATAAAAAAGTTGGATTTACTTTGTAATACTACAAATGACACAAGAACAAGAAATTGATTTTAGTATTATGGATGCTCAGGAATGGAGTGAAACAGACCAAAAAATACATCAGATTAAACACATTCTCAAAGAAGAATGAGTAGAAAATGATCCAGAATTATTGGAAGCATTTGATGAAGCTATAAAAGATGCACTTAAAGATAATTAATTTATATTTTGTTTTCTATTATGCAAAAAAAACCTATATGTCCTTTGACAAAACAACAAATAGAAGAGATGATTTCTGTTGCCAAGAAAACTCGTGAATTTGCTTTTTCTCATCGTTCTATGCACAAAATTTGAGCTAGTGTTTTGACTGCTGATGGTAAAATTTATGGATGATGTAATATAGAAAGTGTGATTAGTGGTCTTGGGACCTGTGCGGAGCGTTGTGCTGTTGATCATATGGTTGCTCATTGAATATATGACATTGTAGCGGTTTGTACGATAGATTCTGGTTTTACACCGACTTGTGGTGCTTGTTTGCAATATATAATGCTTTTTTCACAAGTTTCGGGGCAAGAAATTTGGATGATAAATGGAAATATGGATTGAGATTATGAAGTTAAGGCTTTGTCTGAACTGTTGCCAGAATGATATAGAACTCAAAATAATTTAAAAGCTATTCAGTCATATAGCAAAGTAAATTGAAAATAAATGATTTTATTCTAAAAAAGGTGTCGCGAAATCGCAGCACCTTTTTTATATGAAATTTTGAGCGCATGCAAGGGCGCTGGTCCGGCATCGTTGGAGGTTGTAGCCTCATGTCTTTCCTGTGATATCCAGCGCCTCGCCTATGAAATAGAGTCAGGCGGTCTTTTTACTTTCCATATTTGGGTTTATTTCTTTCATATGGATTCCGCCGACCATAACTTTTGCTTCTTCTCGGGATCTTAGTCATTTTATCGTAAATTCTGCTATTTGTTCTCCATGGAAATGATTCGTGATTTTTTTGATGGATGTAGTTGGATTGAAGGCAATTGTTATGGAAAAATTATCAAAATTATTCATTCAGATTTTTTTTTGTATTCTGAATTCATTTAAAGCATTTGTTATATTGAAAATTCCAGGTCAAGATAGTCATCGATGAGTAAATAAAATATCTCCTGTTTCTTGAAACACCGTTTTATTGTGATAATTGAGGGTAATGATTGATTTTAGGCTATTTCATGTGAGACTTGAAAAATCTTCGTTGGTTTCTATTCCGCATAATCCTGGCATAACTTCGGTTGTTTCTAATCCAAATTGTTGTGCAATTTGAAGCGCAAAATCGGTTGCTCCTATTTGAGGAAATGACTTGCCTCCGGTAGCAATTACAAGGTTTTTTGTTTCAAAATTTTCTTCATTTGTTTTTATAATAAATATGTCTTTATTTTTTGAAACAGTAATAATTTCTTGATTGAACTTTATTTCTGTATTATTTTCTATCGTTTTTTTGATGAGTAAATTATTTAATTGCTCAGCTTTTCCGCTTTTGAGAATTAGTCTTCCATTGTCTTCTTTTTGTATTTCAATTCAATTTTCTTGTAAAAATTTTTTCATTTCATCGGCTCCAAATTTGTGAAAAAGGCTTGGAAGTGCTTTTTTGTTTTGTCAGAAATAATCGTTGATTGGATCTATGTTTGCATTGGAAAAATTACATCTTCCTCAACCAGAAAGGAGAACTTTTATTCAAAGTTTATTTGTTTTTTCTAAGATAAGTTTTTTGGTTTCTTTGGGTAGTTGTCCTGCACAAAAAAGCCCAGCAGCTCATCCTCAAATTATAATTATGTCGTACATGGTTTATAATGGAGAATTAATTATTTTTTTCTTTCAATTAAATAATCTTTGGCTCTATTTAGGTAATTTTCTCGTTCTTCTTCCATTTTTTCCAACTCTTCATTTCTAATGTCTGGATCATTATGTATTGTTTTTATATTTTTTTGTATTTCTTCAATCATTTGGCTTATTGAATCTTTATTTAATGAAACCTCTCTTATATTCTCGTTTAAATTTATTATGTTGTTTCATGACTTACTTATTTCTATTTTTAGTCAACTTTTTAAATTCCAAATATATTCGTTTATTACATTGTATATTGTTTCAAGCCCTTCCTTTGTTTCTTGAGCTTTTGATATTAATTCTTCTCTTTTTTGGTCGGCTTTTTCAATATTTGGTGTTTGATTTACTTTTTCAATTTCTTTGAGGAAATTATGAGCAATAGAGCTGCTTATATTTCGATTTTTTTTGAAAACAAGAGTCTTTTCTAATTTTTCATTTTCAAAAGAATTAAAATAATCGTTGTTTAGCATCTGATCTATCATAATTTGTTTTTTATAATATAAACCTTATATATTATAATTATTTTTCAAACAAAGTCAAATTTGTTATTTTTTTATTCAAAAGATTCGTTTGAAAATTTTATATAACCAAGGATTGAGGATAATGTCGAAATTACCGGTATATTCGGTTTTAATTCATCACATAGATTCTTTGAATGCACTGACGCTGGCGAGTTCATGGTCTGGGAAGCCGGTTGGCGCGCCTCACATCATGTCGCAGGTAGCGAATCATTCGGTTCTTCCCCAGGTGAATATCTTGAATTTGAGGTATTGTTGTCCTCCGATATTGTTATAATTTCTATCAGCAAAACTATAGAGACAAACCAGATTTTTTTGGTCAAAGATACAGATAGCTCCAGAGAGAATTTCTCCTTCATGTTCGGTGATAAACATATTTCCTGTATTGGTTGTTATAAGATGTTTTACCAGTTTGAGATACTGGTGTTTCGTAATCGTGTGAAATCATTTTTGTCCTGCGGTTTGCTGTCGTTTATCATAAAATTTATCATATTCAGATGCTTCAATAGCTCTAAATCCAATATTGTTTTTTATCGCTTTTTTGGTGCGTAAACTAGAAGCTTTATTCATATCTTTGATAAGTTCTTCGTCTGTTTTGCTGAGGTCATAGACAATTCCGCTTTCTGGCAAGTTTTCCCTAAAGGAATGGATGAGATGATATTCTTCTTTCATATTGTTACGGAGACTTAATCTTGTGTCTCTGAGCGAACTCGCCAATTCGTCGTCGATGTCTTTGACGTCAAAAGTTTGGATAGGAGTAGTCACGCCTCGTTGGAAAAAAATATCTGTCCAATGATGTCAAAATTCAGACTTTATTTTTTGGATGGCTTCTTTGATTTCTTTGTGATCTTTGGGTAAATCAATTCCTAAAATCTGATATCGTTTCAATGTTATAGGTCCAAGTTTTTTTGTCTTGATTGTTCAAAAATAGTCCTTGCCAAAGAGTTGTAAGGTAAAGCAAGATTTTTGATAGATATCTTGTTGAATATATTTTCGGATGGGAGATTGGTAGGGAGACATAGGAACGTATAATGTATAATTGATAATGTATAATTAGTTTTTTGGGGCGGGAAAACAAGACTTATTTGGTGTAAAAACTAAAGGCGTATTATTTTATACACTATGAGATTTATTTGATTTTTTGTAAAAATATTTCTTTTTCCAAAATAGTTAATTCAGATTCTTCAAAAATAAATGGTTTTACATCTTGTTGTACTTGTTTGAAGTTTGTGATATTTGTTTTTTCAATCAAAAGATCTTTTCGACTATTTGGTTTGTACATATATCCACTTTGTTTACATGCATTGATGAAAAAACTTTCGTTTGGAATAATTCATTTTGTTAGATATCGAAGCAAGTCATATCGATCTCTTCATTTGGTGAATCATCTAAATAAAATTGCGTGTAATTTTCCTGCCATTAATGATGGTAAATCCATTACTTGAACTGCAAACAAAAATTGATCATTAATGATTGTTTTTTCTATAATTCATCATACAGGAGGGTTTGTGTCAATTTCGAGTTTTATTGATAGTTGTTGATTTTTAATATTGGATAATCATAATTCTTGTAGTAGATTTTCAAAATTTATAAAAGCACTTTGAACTATTTTGTCTTTCATATTTATATCCACAATAAATCATCGTTTATTTAGGTCAGACTTAATTTTTTTTAAGAGTGAGATAAAATCATATCAATTATTTGAAATTAATGAAAAATCTAAATCTTCAGAATATCTACGAAGATGGTGAACTATCCTAAGTGCTGTTCATCCCAAAAAGACAATATTTGTAAAAAATCAAGCATCGGAAATACTTTTTAAAATGAGAATTTGTAAAAATTCTCTGACAATGTTGGTTTGTTGAATTTTATTGGATTGTCATTGGATTTTAGATTTTAGTATATCCATCATTTTTTTCTTTTTGTAAAAGATATAAAAATCTGTCTATTTTTTTTGATGCAAATTTTTTCCCATATGTTTTTAATTTATTGAAATTGATGTTCTCTACATGTTGTAATCTGAAAAAATTTATAGGATCTGGTTGTTCTGATGTTTGATAAATTGTGTCTAAAAGTGCCTTTTCTGCTGTTGCTATTAAGATTTTTTGATTTCATATATTGATCTCTTGATATCATCGAAATAAGTCAGACTTAATTTTTTGATACGAGAAAGTGTTGATTTTATTTGTAAATTTGGTGGTTTTTGTCGGTACAATGCTTGTTATGTTGGTAACTCTTTCTGGTATAAGATTGTAAAATTCTAATGCTGAATATGTACTGATATAGCTGGGTTCTTGTATTTTGTTGGCAAATCGGAATGGGTGAATTTTCTCTAAAATATATTGATTGTTGAACGTATATAATCATTTTTTTAATTGAATGATTTTGTTTTCATCGGTCCATTGTGAAATTTGTCTTGAAAGATATTTCCATTTATCTCCAAAAATTGTTTTTATCATTGCTGTTGTAAAAACTCAATATTTTTCAAATTGTGCTGTAAATTCTGATATTTTCATTTCTTCTATATACATTTTTTTGTAAATAAAAGGATTATAACGATTTTTTGAAAAAATGCAAATTATTTTGATTTAGGAGAATTATATTGTAAGTTTGGGGATAAATCAAGATTTATTTCTTTTCGTTTATTTTTAATTGGTTAATGATAGAATAGACACAGTGTTCTGTGTTTTTATCTGTTCATAATCCTCGTCGTTTTTCATGATTTATTTTATTAGAAATTATATTAAGTCGTTTTTGTGTTTTTTTGAACAATTCATCTATTTGTCATATAAGTAATTCAATATTTTGTGGTTTGATATCGTTATGAGCGATATTTTTACTTCTATATTTTCGTAACTTTTTTATTAATTCTTTATCTAGTTCAATTTCAGTTTCTATATTATCTAATATATTATTAGTTATTGGTTTATATGTCTCTGCTAAATTGTAAATTTCCCTCTTTTTACTGTATGAAATAAAATTTTCTTTATTGAAGGATTTTATATTAATACGAATAAACTTTATTAATGTATATAAAGATAACGAAGAATTATCTTTATCAAAGAATTTTGACAATTCTAAAGCAAATATTTTTCTATGTGATTCAAAAGTTAATCAAAAAAATCTTATAAATTTATTCATTATATCTACATTTTCTTTTGCTTTATCTTCTCACTTTATATTTGTTGCAATGCTTTTTTTAAGAGCATCTCGAATTAAAAAATGTTCATAAGCTGTACTTAAATTTGTTTGTAAAGTTTTAGTCATTTTTATCGTTTTTTCAAATTTTTGCATTTTTTAAAGGAATTAGATAAATTTATTCTCTTAATATATCTTTTTCTATTTGATCTAGTTCTTCTATTCGATAATCATTGCTAACATATGGTCATGATTTAGTTCATAATGAAGTAGAAGCTCATGCTAATATATTCCAAGAATTTTTATTTTGTTTGAACTCATACCATTCATTTAGAGTCATAGATCTTAACATTTCATTTTTTTTATTGTGATCTATGCAATAATCGATTACATAATAATAATTAGATTTGATTTTATTGATTTTTGGTAATATTAATTTTATTAAATTTGCAATTATGCTGTCTGATAATCCCACTATTCTTTCTATTCTTGATGTTTCCTTTAATTCACTTATGGAGTCTAAAAGCTGTGTTTTGTTGTGATTTATTTCTATATATATTATTGGTTTTCACAGTTGAGCTGTTTGAATTAGTGAAATAAATATTAATGCAACAATAGCTAATATTAAAACTTTTTTGAACATTTTATCTGTTTAGAAAATAAATTTATCTTGCTATAATTTTTTAATTTCCCTTTTCAAAATAAGATTTTTCTATAAAGGTTTATTTAGAAAAAATCTGTACAAAAAAGTACAGATTTCTCTTTCTTACTTATTTTTTCTCGCATTCTCCAACTCTTCATTCAGTTTCACCAATTTATCTCTATTTTCTTGCAAAGATTTTTCTCTGTCGGCAATAATATTTGCAGGGGCTTTGGAGCGGAAATCGCCTGAGTTGAGCATACGATCTTGGTTTTCTATGTGCTTAGATAACTGTTCGATTTCCTTGAGTAATTTGGTTTCAACTTCTGCCCAGTTGATTTCTTGGTGAGTCTGGACACCAACGGTCAATGTTTCTACGACTTGGATATGGACGTTGTCTTCTAGTTTATCCTCGTTTTCTAGGAGTGTTACAGAAAGTGCTGTGTTGAGTTTGGTGATCAATGGAATATATTCTGTCCAAGCATCTTTGTCGGTGATTCCTTTGATATATACATTAACTTTTTCGTTTGGTTTGATGTCGTTTTCTTGTCTGAGGTTTCTGATAGCTCCAATCACTTGAGTAAAGAGATTGAATGTCTCACGAGCTGGTTCTTTGTCTAGTGCTGTTGGTCGAGATTGTTGGATAAGATGTCCTTGGAAATTAAACAGATCTCGAAGCGTTTCTGTAACAAAAGGAGTAAATGGATGAAGTAATTTCAGAATTGTTCCTATGCTATAACGTAAGATATGTGCTGTTACATCTGATTGTGATGATTTGGTGATTTCGATATACCAGTCACAGAAATAATTCCAAACAAATTCGATGATGCTATTACCAGCTTCTCCGTACATAAAATCTTTGAAGTATTGGTTGATTTGGTTGATATGTTGATCAAAAATATTGAGGATCCATTTGTCGGCGTCTGTTGTTTTGTCGAAATTTGCCAAGATATAATCACGTTCTTGTTCCCAAGAAAGTTCGCTTGCTTCAAATTTCATATCTACGTATTTGCAGGCATTTCGGAGCTTATGCAAAAATCTTGATGCATAATCAACTTTGGTGAGTGAATATTTGAGATCGTTTCCTGGAGTAGCTCCCAAAACAAGACTTAATCTCAATGCATCTGGTCCGTGGCTGTTGATAATTTCGATAGGATCGATCCCATTTCCTGCGGATTTGGACATCTTTTTCCCTTTTTCATCTCTTACGAGACCATGGAGATAGACGTGTTTGAATGGTGTTTTCCCTGTGTTGGCAAATCCCATCATCATCATTCTCGCAACTCGGAAAAAGAGGATATCGTATCCAGTTTCTAGTACTTCACTAGGATAATATTTATCTAGATCTTCGGTATTTTCTGGTCGTCCCATGATTGCAAATGGCCAAAGCGCACTTGAAAACCACGTATCTAATACATCGTTATCTTGTTTGATATCTGTACTTCCACATGTTTTACATGCAAATTCGAAGGTGTATTGTCCATTGTCCGTCGTTTTGATATTTGGAATAGTTTGTAATAATAATCAAATCTGATTTTGATCTTTGTTGGTTATTGCTTTTTTTATGGTTTCTACCTGAGCTAGTAAGATAGAATTATCTTTGAATTTTGTCGTATAAATTGAGGTGTAAATATCTCCGATAGTACCATTTTGTGGAGTAAGACTAATAGTTTCTAGTATCTCCATAAGTTTTTCTAAAGAGAAGGTTTTGGAAATTCTATCGTCAGCAACAAGGTTGAAAACGATATGTCCTAGTACAAAACCGTCAGTTTGCTGGGTATTTTCGAAAAATACGTCTTCGTCCATAGGATGAGCGTGTCCTTTTTCGCAGTATCGAACTGGAATTCTATGTCCTCGTCGAAGTTGTCTAGAAATACATCGTGGTCTGATATTTTCCATCCAATCGAAGAATGTTTTGTTGAATCTAGCTGGGTGGATAGTGGTTTCTCCTGTTTTTACTGCTTCGATAGATTTGTTGGCATATTCTTGTACGTCTACAAATCGTTGTTTGGAAACCAAAGGTTCAACTCTGGTATTACATCTTTCACAGTGAGGAACTGTGGTTGGATATTCTTCGGTTTTGGTTAATAACCCGTTGGTTTGGAGATATTCGATACATTCATCGAAGTCTTTTTTGATATGTTTGCCTGCAAAATTTCCTGCAAGTTCACTCCAGATTCCTGCTTTATCAAAAGCGAAAATATCAAGAGGGAGATGATGTTTTTGTCCAAGGGCAAAGTCCACAGGATCATGTACTGGTGTGATTTTGAGCGCTCATGTACCAAAATCCAATGCTACGGTATCTTCTGCAACAACGGGAATTTCCTTGTTAGATACAGGGATACAAACAGTTTTCCCAATTCGCTCTTTTCGTTGCCCTTCTGGATGCACAGCAATTGCCACATCTCCAAACATTGTTTCTGGACGAGAGGTTGCAACCGTAATACTTGCTGTTTTTTCTGGATTGAAGTATTGGACATAGTAAAGTTTACCTGTAATATCATTATAGGTTACTTCAATATCAGAAAGTACTGTCTGACATCTTGGACATCGATTTACGATATAATTTGCTTGATAGATTTTTTGCGCGTTTGCTAAATTTACAAATGATTTTCTTACTGCACGAGAAAGCTTTTCTGAAAGGGTAAATTGTTCTCTTGTCCAGTCACATGAAGATCCCATCATTTTGGTCTGATTGACGATAGTTGATCTACAAGAACCTGCTCGTTCTCGGATTTTGTTGATAAATTCGCTTCTTTCAAATTGGTGTCTAGATTTTCCTTCTTCTTTGGCAACCTTTTTTTCTACTACTACTTGGGTAGAAATTCCTGCATGATCAGTACCAGGTACTCGAAGAGTTTCTTTGTTGTTCATACGAGCATGTCTGATCATAATATCTTCCAAAGCCATGGTCATAGCATGTCCAAGGTGGAGGATTCCTGTAACGTTTGGTGGAGGAATAGGTATGACAAATTTCCCATCATAGCTATGATTTGGGTTTGGTGTAAAAAGTTTTTTGGCTTCTCGTTGCTCATACATTTGTTTGGTTGTTGTATGGTCAAAGCTCGCTGGAAATTCTCTCGTTGTCATCTTTATCTCAATTTTGAGTTAAAAAAAATCCTTGATGCAGAAATCAAGGAGATAGTTAGTATCTTTCTCCTTTTGTTAGAACACGACTGAAAGGGTAGATGTTTTCATGGCGTTGACTATACAGGTTGGAGAAAGAAATGCAAGAAAAAGTTATGCTATTGCTGTTAATCTTTTTTAAATATTGTTAAATGTTTTTCGTATCTTTTTAAAATATTTTCAGTAGTGTTTTTTTCTTCTTCTGTAATCATTGGATAAAGAAGATAAATGTTGTTTTTAAATGTTTCTATTGAATCAATCCTTTCGTTGATTTTTTCTTGTTTGTTGATAAGGAATTTTTCATCAATAATTATTATTTCGTTGAAAAGATTTTTTATTTTTTCGAGATAATTTTTAATAATTATTTCTACTTTTCTTGAAATATCTTCGTTTTTTATGTGTTTAGAAAAAAAACTAAAATCATCTAAAATTTTTTTTATGATTTGTAGAGCTATTTTTTTTTCTTCCTCTTTAAGTTGATTTCGATTATTGGTTAATTTTGTTAGTTTATCTCGTTCTTGGTTGTTTTTTGTCGTTAAAATATCTTCTAATCGATATGCAATTTCTTTTTCTGGTCAGTTTTTTCGTACTTCCAAAAGATTGTTAGATTTTGTTTTCTTTACTTCCATCATTAATTCTTCTTTGGATTGTAATAATGTTTTTAAACGATCGTTGCTAGGAGTTGTTTCTTTACTTAAAAATCTAACTTCTCAAAGAAGATTTCATATTTGATCTGCGATTGCTTTTCCTTTTGAAAAAGTGTCTTTTTCATTGGATTTGTGTAGTTTCATTTATCAACTTATTCTAATAAACAAAACTACTTATATATATTTTCTATAATAAATCTAGTTGTTTTTTTATAATTTTACTTTTTTGGTTGATTATGCGAGAGTTTTTTCTTTTGAAGACTTTTTTTTAATAGAGAAATGCTGATTTCTAATTTTTTAATTTCTGGATTTTCTGTATTTTCTATTGAATAGGTAAATTTTCCACCATTACTTTTTCTTAATATTTCCATAAATCATAATCCAGCACCTCATCTTTCTGATATTTCTCAGTTTGTCATTCTGTTTATATATGTTTTTTTTAAGGTTTCTTCATCCATATTGTTTAGTTCGTCTAAACGTTTTGGTATTCGACTTATGTTGTCTTTTGTATAATTTGTTGTTGTAACTGTTATCTTATTCGTATCTCCAATTATTTTAACCCTTCCTTCTTCGTATTGTTTATTTTTTTCGTTTTCTCAATCATTCCCGTAATACTTATTTTTTTTAACATTTTTTACCATTTCTTCTACAACTGGATGAAGTTTTTTGTAGAACTTTTGTCATTCGCTTACTAATGATTCAAAATGTTTTAATAGCTCATCTTCTCAATCTATTTCTCATTCTTTTCTCTTTGTGTCTAGTTTTAAGTTATCTCTTTCTATTTCAAAAATTCATGATCTTATCATGTCTCTTTCTTTTGTTAGTCTTTCTTCGGTTTCTTTTGCTTTATTTTCAATGATTGCTTCATAAATATTTTTTTCGTAGGTGTCTTTATCAAAATTTACACCATTTTTAATAGCTTCAATATTTGGTTTTTGTGTTTTTAGAAGAAATGTTTTTTTATTCATTTTTTATTGGGTAGTAAATAAACTCTATATAAATTTTAACCGAGAAATGTTTTTTTGTCAAATTTTTGAAGACTTTTGTATTTTAAAAAAAACTGAGATTTTTATTCCCAGTTTGAAATTGTGATTTCTTGAATTTATAGATTAATGCTGTTTGTTGTCAGATTTATGTTTTTCTAATAATTTGGTTATTTCTTGTTGATAAAATCTTAGTCTGATTGCTAAAACTGTTTTTTCTTCTCAGGAAAATAATTCTAGATTTAATTCTACTATTGTTTTGCAATTGTAAAAATTGATTACTAAATCTTCGAAATTTCCATCCTCTTTTTTTATTTCTTCGTATAATCAATCTATTTTGTCTAGTATGTTTGTGTGATTTTGATATTTATCTAGAATTTTTTCGTATTTTATTTCTCGAAATTTTTCCAAAGCTTTTTTTACTTTTTCATCTAAAATTTCATTTATTTGTTTGGATATTGCTGTTTGTAGTTTTTCTATGTTTGTTTCTATGATTTTGTTTGTTCATATTGTTTCCATAAGTTGAAAAAGCATTCATTCTGTTTCTCAAATTGTTTTTTCTCGTTTACCTGAAAATCAACAAAAATTTGAATCTATAGGCAGGTCTCAAATTTTTGATATTAAGCCGTTTATTGTTTCTTCCAGTATGTTTCTAACCATTTTTTTTGATAAATACAAAAATCTTACTAACTTTATAAATATTTTCTATTAAATGTCTAACTATTTTCTATTAAAATTTGTTCTTCGTTTTTTGTTGATTTTTCTGTGATTTGATTTGAAATTTTTGATTTACATATTATTTTTGCTAGTCGTATTGGTTTTCAATGTATTTCAGTTTGTTCAAATTGAAAATCGAAAGGTTTTGGATTCTCTTTTGTTTTTGTCTTTTTTGCAAGTCTTAAAAGTCAGACTCCTTTTGTTAAATCTCCAAGTTCTCTCGTTGTGATTTGTGTTATGTGTTCATTTTCTAAATCGTTCTTGGTCTTTTGATTTATATCGTTTAATAAACTTTCCAAATACATTTTTTTATTATTATCATCTATGTAGTTTATAGTTTCTACACAATAAAAATTCTGATTATTTTCTTCTTTTGAATATATGCTGATGTTTGCTGGTAGTTCTTTTGAGGAATGTTTGATTGCATTTGTGTAAAGTATTATAATTGCAGATTCTACGTTTTTTCTTTCTTTGGTTTCTATTCAAATTGATTTTAGGTAGTCGTTTGTTATTTCAACTATTTTTCAAATTTTCCCCCCCCTTTTTTGTTTATGTTTCTCTTGTGAAAAATTAGTCCCTTGTTTTCGCTATCTTGAGAATGAACATCACCAAAAATATTGATTATTTGTTGTTTATCTTCTTCTAATCATTCTAGGTATTTTTGTTCCTTTGAATTTGTTGATTTTTCTTTTAATCAGCTTGCAATCTTTGTATCTATTGTTGTCATTCGTTGATTATTTAAAATAAATATTTGATTTCTTTAATTATAATTGAAAAAAAATCTCTGTCAAATTTTGGTCGATAGGTATAAATTTATAGTAAATATGTTTTTTTCGAAAACGCAAGTCTTTTTGACTGTGTTTTTGAGATTTTTTGGGATTTTTTTGTGGGTTTGAGTATAATTGATAATGAGTTTTAAACCTTAAAGATAGTTACGTATGAATTTAACGCAGTGTGAATTACAACTTCGATCAACATATGAAAAAAATCCCAGTTTGTGAGAAAATATTTCCCAACTTACTACTCTTGCTTGGGGAAAAGAAAAAGCACAATGCTTGAAGCTTATGTGAGGTGTTTCCAATGTAAAAACATTTATTTTTCAGAAATCTTCTTATGTTGCACCAAAACAAGTTGTAGATCAAACACATTCAGCAGCGCCAACACAAACTGCCACACAACAGGTTCAATCATCTTTTTGGGATGATGTAGGAATGTGACAGGTTTTAACTTGGGGAAACTATGTTTTGTGGGGCATTTGAATTTTGTTTTTATCTGTGGTTTTGTTTAAATTTATTAGAAAACTTTTGTTTTTCTGTTATGATGTATTGAATGCAAACAGAATGATTTATCTCAAGGTTATGCTTCCTAGAAATGATGGAAAAAATGATCGTGAACAACAAAAAGAGATAGCAAAAGATATGAAAGAAAAAATTGGACGTATGTCTCAGGTTTTTCATAATCTCCATAAATTATGAGATTTGAGTGCAATGGATTCGTTCTTGCATTGGTTATTTTATAAACCTAAAGTAAATCTGATTTATCATTATGAAGATGGATTATTATCGTTTATTGTGTGAACCTATCCAGAATATCAAAAAATTGCAGAGGGAGCGATTTCTGCGCAATATTCAGATTGTTCGATAGAAGTTGTAGAACAACCAAAATTGTTTAAAAAAAAGTATTCGGATATTATGCCGTTGGTGCCAAAGAAAAATTCGGTATATAATATCAGACTTTATAAACAAATGTCAGATGATCCTATAAACAATTTGATAGATGCTATGGCAAAAGTTTCTAGGTATGACACAGTTAGTATTGTTGTTCCTATCAAACCTGTTGGTGAATGGATGAACAAAAAGGCGCAAAGATGGGCGAATGGACTTTATAGAAACGATAAAAAGTATACTGACTCTAATCATAAAGTTAAAACTTTTTTTAGCTATTTAAATCCTTTAAAATTTTTAAGTCTTCTCATTCATTGACCTGAAGATAAAAACACTCAACAACAAGAAGGAAATGAGATTTGAGGAAAAGATTTTGTGCGTATGGTCAAAGCAAAAGAAGATTATCTCAACGCTATGGGTGAAGAAGCATCCTTGCCGTATTATGAATCGTGATTAATGCTTATTACGACTTCTGATGATAAAACTAAATTGGAATCAAATTTGGATATTTTGATTAGTTCTTATAATGTTTATGGAGATGAATATGGGAATGAATTTAGAGATCAAAATGAAAAACATGATGTTTTCTCGTTTATTTTCATTCCTTTGTGGAAATTTGCTGCAGTCTTTGGACTTACTAGTTTTTTCTTTAAAAAACATTATTTTTGAGTAAATGAGTTAGCATCGTTGTTTCATTTTCCTGATAATGCATATAATCGTTCGCCAATTATTTCTTGGATGCAATATAAAGTATTACCAGCACCGGATAATTTACCTGTTTTGAAAGATTTTGGTGGATATGTGATGGCTTGAAAATTAGCAGAAAATTATAAATGAGGAAATTTGAGCGCTGTTTTGGATGAATATAAAAATCATCGAGCAGTCTGAACAAAGATAGAAAAAGAAGAAAAATTAGTTCCTGTGACAGAATATACGGCAGATAAATTACAAGGG
>CAZZEA010000001.1:17098-18863 GCA_964652925.1 uncultured Candidatus Peribacteria bacterium
AAAAAGATTGACGTAAATTTGTAAAAGAACTAGTAGATAAGAAGGTAAATTGATATAAGATCTTTAGAGATTGAGTTCTGCTTGGACTTAATATTTATAGAAATAATTATTCGCCTATTTATATGAAAAGAAATGATAGAACAAGGCATCATTATTGTATTGGAAAGTCAGGTACCGGTAAATCCGTGTTTTTGCAAACAATCGCTAGACAAGATGTTTGGAATGGTGATGGGCTTTGTCTTGTAGATCCGCATGGAGATTTGGCGGAAGATGTTTTGGCTTATATCCCAAAAGAAAGAGCAAAAGATGTTGTGTATTTTGATGCGTGAAATGAAGATAGACCGATGGGACTCAATCTTTATGAGATTCAAAGTTTGGATGATGCGGATAGAGTAGTAAATGATGCTACAGAAATCTTTTTGAAGATGTTCGGTCCAGAAATTTTTGGTCCAAGAATCCAGGAATATTTTAAATATGGATCATTGACCCTTTTGGAAGATTTTGATGATAGACCAACACTTTTGGATGTGGTAAGATTATTTACCGATGAAAGCTATAGAGAATACAAATGTAAAAAAGTAACTAATCCTGTGGTAAGAAATCGATGGGAAAAGACGTTTAATGCGATGGGAGATAGAGAAAAAGCTGAAATTATTCCATATTTCTCTGCAAAATTCGTATCGTTTAATACTAATAGATTGATTAGAAATATTATCGGACAAACAAAATCGGCGTTTACATTTGAAGACATTATGAACAATCAAAAAATTCTGATTATTAATTTGAGTAAAGGTAAAATTGGAGAATTGAATGCTCAACTTTTGGGTATGATTATTGTTTCTAAGATTTATATTTCGGCTATGGCGAGAGCGAAAATTCCAGAATCGGAAAGAAAGGATTTTTATCTTTATGTCGATGAGTTTCAAAACTTTGTGTCAGGGACATTCGCTGATATCTTGTCTGAAGCTAGAAAATATAGGCTTTGCTTGATTATGGCTCACCAATATATTGCTCAGCTTGAACCAGCAAAGTGACTTGGTGGTGATCAGTGAGGAAAATGAGATGTGAAAGCTGCAGTTTTTGGTAACGTTGGAACGATGCAATCATTTAAAGTCGGTGCACCCGATGCTGAGTTTTTGGAAAAAGAATATCAACCAGTATTGTCACAACAAGATATCGTAGGAATTGCAAACTATAAAGCGTATATTAAATTGAATATTGATAATGCGACAACTCGTGTGTTTTCTATGAATGCGATTTATACCAAAGATTATCAAAATCCAAAAATAGTTCCTATTCTCAAGGAATATTCTGCCAAAAAGTATGGTAGAAAAAGAGAGTTTGTAGATGCTGAGATGGCAGCAAGATTAGGAGTTTCTGAAACAATACAAGTACCTGCTGAGGTTTCACAAGTACCAAATCCTGTTTCTGATTAATTTCTTATATTAAGATCTCTTTTCCTTTGTGAGGGGAGGTTTTTTATGTTGACTTTTTTGTTTGAATATATAAAATTTACGGAGAAATTAGAAACAAAAATGTAAAATTATAGAAGACGATCAAAAATTAATTCAAGCCCTTCAAATGGAGTTATTTGAAGAAAAAGTAAAAGAAATTAAAAGCCATCAAAAAAGAGTTATGTGGTTTATATTCTTTTCTGCGGCAATAATTGCTGTTTTCTTTTTGTTTATTGGTGTAACATTTGTTGGCTATTTTTTTTCGCAGTAGCTATTGTTAGTTTGTTTTTTTGTGCTTATTGTTTCTTATA
>CAZZEA010000001.1:18953-30067 GCA_964652925.1 uncultured Candidatus Peribacteria bacterium
GTAAAAGAGGCCGAAGATACTTCTTTATATACAAAAGAAAGAAGATTTTTAGAAGATTTTTTATTCAAAAAATAAGATCCTCTCGTATTTTCTATTGTGTTTATCGCAGTGGAAGATACGAGATTTTTTTATTCAATTGTTTTTTTTGAGTAAATCCTTACAAAGCAGTGTAAAACATGAAATAATTCAGATTTTAAATTTTGTTATATATAATTATGAAAGTAGGGATTGTTGGGTTGCCGAATGTTGGAAAATCAACATTGTTTAATGCTTTGACCAAGTCATACTCTGCGCCTGCAGAAAATTTTCCATTTTGTACGATAGAACCAAATGTAGGAATTGTAAATGTAAAAGATCAAAGGCTCGAATGGCTTTCTAAAATGTCGAATTCTCAAAAAATTGTGTACGCAGCTATAGAATTTGTAGATATTGCAGGATTGGTAAAATGAGCTAGTCAATGAGAAGGATTGGGAAATAAATTTTTATCCCATATCAGAGAAGTAGATGCTATTGTTCAAGTATTGAGACATTTTAAAGATAGTGATGTTGTGCATGTAGAATGAGGAGTTGATCCGATGAGAGATGTGGAGATTATCAATACTGAGCTTATTATGGCGGATTTGGAGCAAATAGAAAGAACTCTGCCAAATATTCAAAAAAGATCCAGAATCGTAACAAATAAAGAAGATGTCTTGCTAGCAGAAGGACTGGCTAAGATTCAAAAAGTTTTGCAAGAAGGAAAAATTGCTCATATTGTGAAGTCTGATCTTACACCAGAACAATGGAAATTGATTAGACCATACAATTTTTTGACAATGAAGCCATTTGTCTATGCGATTAATATTTCTCAAGAAGATATTGGCGATTCGTCGAATATCCAAAAAGACTTTGAAGAAAAATTGAAAAGTCCTGTTTCTATTGTTTGTGCAAAATTGGAATCAGAAATGATGGAACTTGAATGAGAAGAAAAACAGCAATTTATCAAAGAATTGTTGGAAATTGATAATGTTGGGCATATTCCTACCCTTGATGATTTGATTTCGTTGGCTTACAATAAAGTTGGATTAATGTATTATTTTACTACATGAGAAAAAGAGTCAAGAGCTTGGGCTATTCCTATTTGATCAATAGCTCCTCAAGCCGCAGGAGCGATTCATACTGATTTTGAAAAAGGATTTATCAAAGCAGAAGTTGTTAAATATAGCGATTTGTTGGAATACTGAAGTTGGAATAAAGCAAAGGAGAAGGGGCTTGTTAGATTGGAAGGAAAAGAATATGTTGTCCAAGATGGAGATGTCATGATTTTTAAATTTAATGTGTAAAATATTAATAAAGTCAAAGAGATTAAAAAATTACCATAAATTATTATAAAAATCCAAAAAAAATTACAAATCTTGCAATACAATAGTTATCACTTGCGTTTTTAAAATTACGAAAATACGCTTGACATTAATGTCTGAATTCTTAGTATGAGATTGAAAAAATAGCATTTTACATTTTTATATATTGGGAATGAATTTTAATGTAAAAATGGACGACAAAAGAATTAAAGTCGATATTGAAGGAACTAATTTGAAAGATGTCCTTATTTATTGTAAACCGAAAGAAAGACTTGTTCTTATGAAAAAGTTTGGTCTTGATGGAAATAGAGAAACTCCTTTACAAAGAATCGGAAAGGAATATAATTTGACTCGTGAAAGAATTAGACAAATAGAAACTCAAGCTTTGATGAGATTTAGAAGATTGATCGTTGGAAACGATATGTATATGGAAGTTTTGAACGAAGCAAAAAAAATCCTTGATTTCCATGGTTGATTTCTTTGCGAAGATGTTCTTATTTCTAAAATGGTAAATAAAAATATTTTCAAATTCTCTAAACAAGAACTTAAATTAATTTTGGTGTCAGATTTTGATGTTACTTATCTAAAAAGAAACAAATATCTTAATAAAGCTTTCTATTTGGAACCATTATATGAAGATCTTCTTACAAAAATGGTATTGGAAATAGATGCTTATTTTAAAAAGAGATCAAAGAGCCAAGATTTGTATGAATTTATTGGTTATGTAAAAGATAATTTTGCAAAAGATTATAAAGATGTACATTATCTAAAAAATGATTTGTTTTATATCAACTTTTTTGAATCTATAAGAGAAGTGAATGTGTTTGATGGAAAAGTTTGATTACCTGAGTTTGCTGATGTAAATCCAAAAACAATCAAACTGAAAATATTATATACCATGAGAAGATTGAATAAGCCTATTCATTTCCAAGAGCTTCCATCAAAAATTATGGAATGGTTTCCCTCTAAAAATGTTAAAGTAAATACTGTTCATAATGAACTTGTAAAAAATAATGATATGTTCGTTAATCTTTGACTTGGAATATATGGACTTAGAGAATGGGGATATCAAGGTGGTCAAGTTGTAGAAATTCTTGTGAGAATCTTTGAAAAAAATGATAGACCTATGAATGTTAAAGAATTGTGCAAAGAAATGCTCAAAGAAAAAATGGTTAGTCCAAACACAGTGATGTTGAATCTTCAAAAATATAAAAATCTTTTCCAAAGAGTGGAAAAATGAGTATATGAACTTATTAAAAGATAAATAATTTTATAAAAAAACTCCCATTGGGAGTTTTTTTTATTCTGTTAAAATTGTCATATGTTTGTAAGGAATATCTATTCCTTTTTCTTTTAGTTGTTTTGTAAACTCACTTCTTATTTCTCTAGCGACTACCATAGGGAGTTTTTTTGCGGGGCTACAGAAGAAATATCCTTTTAAACTCATTCATTTACTTCCAAATGACTCTATTACTATTGAGCTATATTCAGGGTATATTAGATTTTTATTATTGAAGACAATTTGTTTAAATGTTTGTTTTATTTCTTCAAAAGAAATATTGCGAGGAACTTTAAACGCTATTTCTCATTTGAGAAGTGGTTCTGTTTTTAATGTTTTGATAGGTGTTTTAGCAATTACGCTATTTGGTATTATAGTTCTTCTTTTATCAAAACTTCTTATAACGGTGTATCTTATATTAATTTCCTCTATTGTTCATTTTATATTTAATTTTCATAAAAATTCTACAAAATCGCCTAATTTTACTTTTTTGTTGGTTAAAATGAAAACTCAGGCTACTAGATTTCAAATGGTAGTTTCCATAGCAAATCAGAGACTCAAAGATATTCATCACATAATTATTGCTGTATCAAATCAAATTATTTCAAAAGTAGCTAATACATTGAATATCATTAAAAGAATAAATAACATAGATCAGACTAATTTTGAATTTTTTTTTGCATATTCATCAGCTATCAAAGATTCTCATTCTATTTTTCTTTTTACTTTGTTTACGATGTATTTGATGGTTATGTAAAGGGCTATAAAAATTCCTATTCATAAAAATAATTTACCTGCGATATCCCGTCAGTGTAGTTGAATGTATTTTATAGTAACTGAGATGATGTTATCTTTCATGATTTTTTTAGATTATTACTGTAAATTTTGAACTATTTCAGATTTTGTTTTTTGCTCTTCGAATGTTAATGTTACTATATCGTAAGATATCTCTATATTGTTTTGTTTAAATACTTCGTTTACAGCTCAGTTGATTTCTCATAAGGCAATATCTGGTATTATTCAACATTTTGGATCAAAATAGAAAAAAGCTTTGATTTCTATATTGCTTTCTAAGAATTCTCAGAAAAATACTTTTGTGTTTTCTTTTTCTTTTACAAATGAAAAACTGTTTATGGTTTCTGTAATTAATTTAACCGCTTTTTGTATGTCTGTTTCATAATGTACCTCAAAAGATGTTTTTAATTTTATTAAATCCTCAGAACTAAAAGTTTTTATAGGAACAGTGATTAGTGTCATATTTGGTAGTACAACTTGTCTTAGATCTAGTGTTCTAATAATTGTATATCTGATTGTGATTTCTTCGATTCTTCCAAAATATGTTTGATCTGCATAGATTTCTACGATATCTCATAATTTAAATTCTTTTGTATAAAGCATCATCATACCAGCAATCATATTTCCCAATATTTCTTTGAATGCCAATCATACTCAAAAAGAGATTCAACCTATGATTAAACCAACATTAAATCAAACAATTTCAAATCCAATAAAAAATGAAAATATGACCAAAACATAGAAAACAATATCGTGAATTAATTTTCAGATTTTATCCATATGTTTATTCCCTTCAGTACTATTTTGTACGAGTCTTTTGCTTACTATGTTGGCTACAATTTTTGATATCATTAAAAGGAAAATTATTACCAAAATTGCTCCGAATATTTTTATAATATAAGTCACTACGACGTTGTCCATAAGCATGTCTATTGCAGATGGCGTGGCTTCAGTTGTTTTTTCTAGTGCTTGATTCATGAATATAATAATGTACAAAGTAAATCTTTATTAAGTATATTCTCATTTTTTTTTTCTGCAATAAAAATCCTTATTCATTTTGTAATTCTTAGCCAAAATTGCTAAAATGTTATATAGATAGTGTTGTTGTGTTGAAAAAGCTTTTTCTTTTTTTACAATGTCTCAGTAAATTTTATTCATTTTTCTTTCTTATGGAAAAAAAACACTTTACATCGAAAGATGTTCCTACTAATTTTGCTCATAAACATGGTTCTCCAAATGCATTTTGGATTGTATTAATATCTGTTGTGTTCTTTTTGTTTCTCGTTTTTAGTAAATGGAACAAAATAGAACAATTTTTTGGGCTTTCTTTGGAACAAACAGAGTATTCTTCTGATTTTGTTTTGGGAGAAGAAATTTCTGTGGAAGGTCTTTTGACTCAAGATTGAGATTTTATTACCCATACCCACAAACTTTCTACCTTATCTAGTGGCGTTTTTGGTCTTAAAAGTAAAACAATTAATTTAAATCAATATTCTGGAACTGTTCTTGTTGAAGGGTTTGTGGATACAGAACATCAGTGACTTTATATAATAGATGTTACCAAAATTATTGCACAAACTGATGAAGAGGTGCTAACTGGTGATCTCCTTACAGGGGCGATAGTTGGACACTATTTACCTCAAGCTTGAATTTATTTGTTGCCAAGTTTTTTTGAGAATTATACACTTGTATCTACAGGAAATAATGTGATAAAAATTACCTCACTTACTACCAATGAAACGATAAATATTGATTATTTTTTGTGTAAAAAATGAAACTCTAATACTGATTGTAAGCAGCTTTCAACAACTTTTGCTGATTCTAACGAAAAGACATTTACTACTCAATATGGAACAGTTTTTTATAAGCTTTCTGAGGTAAAGTCTTGGTTTTTTAATAATCAAGAATTATTTGGTTACTTTATAAACAATACTTCAGAAGAAGAGATTCTTAAATTGTCTTCTTTCTTGATTTTACCAACCGCTGAATATATAAAAAATGTTGTTGAGCCAAAGATATCTTCTTTGTGTAAAGAAGGCAATATTGTGATGAATTCTGTTACAAAGACTACCTTATCTTTGGATCAAGGTAAAATTGTTGCTTTGTTATTTGGTAACTGGGAAAACTGAACAGCTGAATGTTCTTTGATTGTAGATCCATCTTTACCAACATTTTGAACTTTAAAAAGTTTTCTTTATAAAGAAGCTGCTCTTACATGAACAGTTGAATCTCCAAATGGTGAAACTCCTGTAATAAATCAACCTCAACAACCAACACAAAAACCTACAGACGTTGCTCAGTTTCAAATTAATCTTGAAAAAGCTCTTGTATTTACATCAAGTAGATGACATAGTATTAGTTTTCCATCTCCAAAAATTTCATATAAATCTGACTCTATCTCTGAAAATTTGGGTTTGGCTTGAGTGAATTGTTATGTTGCAACTAAAGTTATTGAATATACAAAAAAGGATCTTATAGATTCAGAACCAACTGTTATTGTCTATGAGTGTAAAATCAAAGAAAATGTAGATCTTCCTTATGAATATTATGCAAAATCTCTCTCAGATGGTAGAACATTTGTGGTTTCTGTAATAAATCCAGCTTGGCATGATTTTGCAAATAATATTCAGGTAATGCTTAATCAGTAAGATAATAAGTTTTATAGGTGACATTTAATTTTGGCGAAGTTTTGCCTTCGGCGATGTATCTTCTAAATCGGGTACGTTGCTTTTTCGCCAGGTGGTGTGTATTTCTTTTGAGGAGTTCTTCTGCTTTTTCTCTGTCATATTCTCATTGGAGATAACCAATAATTTCTTTGTATCAAATTCCTTGCATAGATTGCAAATCTGGTGTATATCATTGTTTAAGTAATCAATCAACTTCTTCTATCAATCATTCTTGGAACATTTGTTTGATTCTGGCGTTGATTTTTCTATTGGTTTCATCTTTTTCTCTTCGTAATCAAAGGAGAAAAATTGGTTGTTCTACCGGTTGTTGAAAAAATCCTTCGGTTTTGGTTTTCCCTGTTGTATAAAAAATTTCCAATGCTCTAATTAGATATCTTAAAGAATTTGGATGCATCTTTTGTGTTTCTTCTGGATCTATTTTCATTAGCTCTTTGTAGAGGTATCATGGTTCTTGTAGTTCTTTTTCTTCTAATTCTTTTCTAAGTTTTCGATTGGGAGCGGATTCTGGAAGAGAGAAATTTTTGTATAGTGTATCGATATAAAGACCAGTTCATCATACAATAATCGGAAGTTTACCATTATTTAAAATCTGATGTATATAATTCTGTGTGTCTTGTTTTCGTTGTCCTGCTGTATATGTTTGGTCGGGATCGACAATATTTATTTGATAATGAGGGATCTTTTTCAAAATATTTTCTGGTACTTTATCTGTGCCAATGTTCATATATCTAAAAATCTGCCTGCTGTCAGCAGAAATTATTTTGCTTGGAATATCTTTTGCTAAAAGGAGTGAAAGTTTGCTTTTGCCTGTGGCAGTAGCGCCTCGTATTACGAGAGCTCAATTTGGGTTTTTTTCGTAAAACTCTGAAACATCTTGCAATATTTCTTGATACTTATCTTCCATTTCTACCATTTGTTGGTATTTATCAAGTTTAAAAATATTTTCCTGGGTTGAAAAATGGCATTGTAGAGCATCATTTTGTGATACACATTATTTTTGCTATTTTTTGTTCATTATCCTTTGTTACAAACTTTGTTTCTCGCTCTTCGATAAATTGTGTGTTTTTTACTGAATATGTTATTTTATATAGAGCTTTTGATTCTGCCTCATTGATTTCAATTATTTTTATTGCTATGTTTTGATTGTCTATATTATTGATAAATCTTTGAAGCCAGTTTCTTGAAAAATATGTTTTGAAAATTGAGCTTTGTTTCAAAGAAGTGTCTGTATACTTGTATAATTCGTCAAAATTGGCGGATGAAATAGCTTGATATATTTGTTCTAAAAGTATTTGTTTTTCGTCTTTTTCTATCGTAATTTCTACTGGATTTTGTTGTGTATTTTCAGTTTGGACTGACTCGTTGTTGGTTGTAATAATTTCTTGTGTTGGTTCTGCTGTTTCTATTTGGGTTTGGGTTGTTGTTGTATTGTCTCTCCTGCTTAATCGTCATTGTATATTTTCTTTTTGGCTTACATAGACTGAAAATCCAAATACCAAAAAAGATATAACAAAGAGAATTCGTATTATCATATCTTTTGTTTTATTATCTTTTTTTTCTGGGATGAGTGGTAATATTACTTTTTCGTGTTTTTTTGGTCTACCTGGTTTATCTCTTTTGATTTCTGGTTTTTTGGAGATAAATTTTTTGGGAGGTCTTCCGCGATTTGTTGTTTTATTGATGTTTGTTTTTGTCTTTTTTTTCATCAAAAAAAGCTATGAACTAAATATTCATAGCCTATATGTAATGATTTTTGAAATGCTTGCAATATTTTTTTACTTGTTTCTGAGTGTGTGGGAATATCGATTGTTGAAAGCTGTTCAAAATTCTTTGTACGTGTTGTATTTTTTGTAGCTGCTATTGTCAATAATTCTTTTCATTTCTAGTTTTAAGTCTTCGCTTAAATCAATTCGTGTTTGATTGTATCTTAATCTACTTGATGATCTTTTGAGGCTGCTAATTAATTCGTCTCGTATATTGTATACTTTTTCTATCTTGTTTATTTCTGTAGAAGTAAATCCATATATTCATGATGAATTGTCACCAACATCAAATATTCTTTCACCATAAACAGAAGAACTGTCATCATCAATAACCTTTACCTTGTACTCATAATCTCTATTGAATCTGATAACATCATAAAGTGTTGCATATCCATCATCAGAAGATTTGAAACTATAGGTGTTGTCATAAGTAGATTTAAGTTCAAAATATGTAGAAGAGGTAGTTTTGGTCCAAGAAGAAGACGAAGAAGTTCTATAATATATTTCAAATTTTACGGTACCACGATAATCAGTAAGAGTATCTCCGTCATCATCACGAGCTTTGATTCTAAGATCAACTCGTTGGTAGGTATCAGGAGAAGAATCGTCAGTAGTTACTTGGAAATCATTAATATCTCAGTTGTTGTCGTCATTGTTGTTGTCACCAACATCAAATATTCTTTCACCATAAACAGAAGAACTGTCATCATCAATAACCTTTACCTTGTACTCATAATCTCTATTGAATCTGATAACATCATAAAGTGTTGCATATCCATCATCAGAAGATTTGAAACTATAGGTGTTGTCATAAGTAGATTTAAGTTCAAAATATGTAGAAGAGGTAGTTTTGGTCCAAGAAGAAGACGAAGAAGTTCTATAATATATTTCAAATTTTACGGTACCACGATAATCAGTAAGAGTATCTCCGTCATCATCACGAGCTTTGATTCTAAGATCAACTCGTTGGTAGGTATCAGGAGAAGAATCGTCAGTAGTTACTTGGAAATCATTAATATCTCAGTTGTTATCGTCATCATCATCGTCATCATAAGATGATCAATCAGACCATTCTCATTCATCAAAATCATACATCCATTGAGGAAACAACCACTCTGATTTGCTACTTGGTTTTCCTTCTCGGTCGCTTGGAAATTCTGATCATAATTTGATATATAATTTAATCATTTGTTCTTTCGGATTGCTTACAAGAAATTCATCATTACATCATGCAATTTCTTTGTATGTGTTGTTTGAAAAAAGTATT
The DNA here is from genome assembly GCA_964652925.1 of uncultured Candidatus Peribacteria bacterium. GTDB lineage: Bacteria > Patescibacteriota > Gracilibacteria > Absconditabacterales > Absconditicoccaceae > UBA5124. The sequence goes on from CAZZEA010000001.1 coordinate 28,085, forward strand.
GAACATCGTAATGTTCCATTACCTCTTTCGATATCTGTTTCTAGTTGAAAATTACTTGAGCTTTCTTTTTCGATATTTACACAAACTCTTCCTCAGTTTGAAAATTCGATTTGTTTACAATCATTTGCGTGAGTTGTAGTACCTACCAAGGAAAATAATCCTAAAAGTAATAATCAAAATCAGAATTTTTTCATGTGTATTTGTTATTGTATAAACATTTTATTATTTTAATTATTTACTGGTTTTTGTCAAGTCATTTGTGTCTCGTTTCTGTTTGTTTTTTTTGTGAAAAATATAGAAAAGAATCAGATTTTATTTTTTTATATCACAATATGACAGTTTTTTTTGGAAAGCTAGTGAAATATTTTCTTTGGATTTGTTTATTTGTGCTTTTGGGGGCGTTTTTCTTTGGATTAGTAAAATTTAAATGAAATTTTGGTGAATATATTTCTTATTTGAATAGTATAGGTGTCGAAGAAATTATATCTTTTGATGATACTGAAACTAATGAATTGAAAGAAGAACTTTTGGAAGATACTATTTCGGAGGAAGATATTACTGATGAAGAGTTGTCAGGTCTTTTGGAAGATGATTATTTCTTGCCGGAGGCAGAGGATTTAGATTCAATTGATGATTCTTCTTTTGGTTTTTCTGGTTCTTTGAAGCAAAATGTTACATCAGATACAGGATCAGCTGATTCTTCTGTTTCCAAAGAAGATCTTGTTAATTTAATTAAATCACGTGAAAAATAATCTATGATATTAGAAAATTCTTTTGATAGTTTGAGTTTTTGAAAAGATGGTCAGCGTCAGGTGCTTGATGTTTTTTTCAAAGTATCTGGGAAAAAAATCGTAGATTTTGGGGCTGACGCTGCGGTAACTTATGCTTTTGTTGTCGGGGATTCGGATGTTGATTTGCAGTTTGATTTGCGTTGAGAAAATGCTCGTTTGGAACTTTTTGGGATTTTTGTTGGTGATGTAAAATCCCAAGTGTTAACTTCTTTATTGGCAAATAAAACTTTTGCAAATGTGACGCTTTTTTCTATTGTCAAAGAAGCTGCGACTGTTTATGTTGATGGAAATATTGTTATTTGAAAAAGTATCGAAAAGGTGGAAGGACATCTGGAAGAGGAACAATTTCTTTTGTGGCAACCTAAGCATCTTTTTGTCCGTCCTGTTTTGGATGTACAATCCAATGATGTAAAGGCTTCTCATGGTGCAAAAATTCATACTTTAGATCAACAAAAACTGTTTTATATGATGTCCAAAGGTCTTTCTTTGGAAAAAGTTCAATGAATTGTTATCCAATCTTGATTGCAGGCTATATTTGACAAACTTGATAGTCTAGATGTCGAAAAAAAACAAACAATATTGAATCAGATTTTTGAATCTGTTTTTACTTCTTAAAAAGAATTATGATAAAAATATTTACTTTGGTATTGGATTTATTGCAATTAAAATTCAATGATTCTTTTCTTCTTGCTGCTGAAGAACTTATTGAAAAGCCAGATTTGCGTATATTTTCGTTTGTTGATAAATGATTTGTGTTTTTTGCTTTTCAAGAAATGTTGCTTGGTAAAATTTCTCAAGAAGATTTTGTAGCGCTTGGAGATAGCTTTGGTAATCTTTATGCATACCAAAATAATCCGATGTATCCCAAAGAAGCTCTTGTTTATTGATTGCAAAGTGAGGCAAATCATTATGCTCATTCGTTGATCTTGTTTCCCAAAGAAGAAAAACAATCTTTGGAAAAAGCAATCCCATCTTTGGAATCTGTATTGAAAAAAATAAAAAGTCAGATTTTTTATGTGTAGTATATTTTATATTTTAAGAAATTATTGTGCAATATTCGTATGGTATCATTCTTTTCTTGAAAGAAAATTTTCAATATAAAGTGCTTTTGGTGCAGCATCATGGAGGTCATCGATCGTTTCCCAAAGGTCATATGGAACCCCAAGAAACTCCTTTGCAGACTGCGAGAAGA
>CAZZEA010000002.1:0-4474 GCA_964652925.1 uncultured Candidatus Peribacteria bacterium
CATGATTGATCTGATATTGATTTATTTATAGTAACAAAAAAACAATCTTTACGACGTGCAAGATTATTTAGTATAGTATTTTTTTTCTTTTCATGATTAAAAAGGACCTTAACAAAAACTGATAAAAGATTTTGCCTAAGTTTTTATATTACTGAAGATACTGAAAATCTATACCCAATAAGTTTACCAAACACAGATATTTATCTTGCTTATTGGTTAGCACATCTAGTACCTTTATACCAAGAAAAAGAAGAAAAAAATACAATATATGAAAAAAACCAACGACTATATTCATTATTACCGAATTTACCAAAAAAACAGTACCCAATACATTTATGAATATAAAAAATCAAAGGAAGCACAAAAACAAAAATCCTGATTGAAAAATATTTTTCTTGAGTAGTTTGACATTTTGTAGAATATATGATAAAAACATTACGAATGCCAATACTTATATATAAGACAAAAAAACTGAAAGAAATCGGAAAAGACATTATTTTTAATAATACGATGTTAAAGTTTTATAAAGATAAGAGAAAAAAAATATCATTACTCTATAGAACAAGAAAAACTAGCTTTAAAGCAGATTAAATAAATGATAACCAAAAGTTATATATGAAAAAATAAATAGATAACTATTATATATCACAATCCTACAAAATAGGATTGTTTTTTATTTTTGGATTACTACATCTGAAAACGAAAACAATTTTTCTACTCACAAAAGCAGATTGTAAGTAGACAGGTGTACACCAATATATTTATTTTTTTAGCAACTGATAAAGAGATGAGAAACATCAAAGCTGTGTTTGATATCGGAAATGATAGTATCAAAGCAATTGTTATTTGAAACGATGAAGGAAAAGAAATCGTTTTAGCGAAACAAATCGAACAAACACAAGGTCTACGTAAAGGAAAAATTCTCGACTCAGAAGGATTTACAACAAGCATCAATAGAATTTTAGAAAATTTCGTGAAAAAACTATGAGGCAATTTTATTGAAGAACTTTTTGTTAGCATCTCTCACCCAGAACTTATAATCAACAGAGTTATAGAACAAAAAAGAGTTATGAGAGATGAAATTAGTGAAGAAGATGTAGATCATTTATCCAAGGTTATCACAGAAATTTCTCACAAAAGTAATTATGAAACCATCAAAATAGTACCTGTACATCGAATAATTGACGAAAGCAAAAGAGAAAAAGATCCTATCGGAATGAAAGGAAAAAAGCTAGAACTTGTTGCAGATGTCTTTATGATACCAAAAAATCTTTACAATGGACTTATTGATTCATTCGAAAGAATTGGAGTAAAAATAACTGACATCATCCCAAATATTATAGCAGCTAGCGAAATCGCATTAGATTATGATCACAAAGATCTTGGAACTATTCTTATCGACATAGGAAAAAATCAAACAAGTTATGTAATATATGAAGATGGATATACATTAGGATACGGAGTAGTACCTATGGGAGGAGAAGATGTCACCAAAGACATTTCAATAGGAATGCAAATAGATATCAAAGAAGCAGAAAATATCAAGAAATCACATTGATCTGCAATAGTGTTTAAAGACAATATAAAAGACGATAGTGGTCTTGATATCTTATTCTTATCAGACATAATTAACGCTAGATATGAGGAAATTTTCAATAAAATAAATACACACCTTCATAAATTAGACAAAGAATGAAGATTAGCATGATGAGTAATACTTATTTGATGATGATCAAAGATAGGTAATATCGACATTCTAGCAAAAGATATCTTTAAGTTAGCAACCTTTTATGGAAAAGATAACGTACTTAATCTTTGAGATATTTCAAACAACCAATTATTTACAAATGTATTATGAGCTTACTTACGATCAAATAAATATACAGAATGAAGAAAAATGTCATTCAAATTTAACTTCGATATTATAGGAAGCATCACAAAATTTTTCAAAGAATTATTCTAATATAGCCGATAAAAACAAAAATTTTAATTATAAACTATACATTTTTAATTATTAATTATTCAAAGAATGGTTATACAAGAAGTTAATCCAGAATTTATTCCAGGCGCTAAAATCAAAATTTTAGGAGTAGGAGGTTGTGGAAACAAAGCTATAGATAGAATGATAACTGAAGGTTTGGAAGGTGTTGGATTTGTAGCCGTAAATACTGATGCACAAGATTTAGCAAGAAGTCTTGCAGATACAAAAGTAAATATTGGTCTAAATCTTACCAAAGGTCTTTGAGCATGAGCTAATCCTGAAATAGGAAGAAAATCAGCTGAAGAAAGTGAAATGGAAATTAAATCTGTTCTTCAAGATACAGATATGATTTTCATTACTTCTGGTATGGGAGGATGAACAGGAACAGGAGCTGCACCAGTTATTGCAAATATTGCAAAAAATATGGGAATTCTTACTGTTGGAATTGTAACAAAACCATTTAGTTTCGAAGGAAGAAAAAGAGAAACGAACGCTGAAGAAGGACTTAAAAAAATGAAAGAAGCAGTTGATACTCTTATCGTAATACCAAACGACAAAATTTTCACTGTTATCGATAAAAAAACAACTTTCAAACAAGCCTTCACTATGATCGATAAAATTCTCTTCTTAGGAGTTCAAGGAATATCTGACCTTATTGTAAAACCAGGAGATATCAACATCGATTTTGCAGATATAAAAGCAGTAATGACTGATTCTGGAAATGCATTACTTGGAATCGGTTATGGAGCTGGAGAAAAGAGAGCAGTAGATGCTGCTAGAAAAGCTATCGAAAATCCATTACTAGAAACAAATCTTGATGGTGCTAAAAAAATAATCTTCGCAGTATCTGGTGGTCATGACCTTACTCCTACGGAAGTAAGAGAAGCCGCTGCAATTGTCGAAGAAATTATAGATCCTGAAGCTAATTTCTTCTGGGGAATGACATTTGACGAAAGTATGGAAGATGAAGTAAAAGTTACTATCATAGCTACATGATTCGAAGAACAAAGCAAAGAAACCATTCTTAAAACACCAAAAAGAGATATGCTTGGAAGATCTATCAAAAGAGAATCCGAAAATTTCATAACAAGACTAACTAAACAAGAAACTAACACAGATATAGAAGAAAGCGAAGTTGATTTAGATAACGTGGAAGAAGATATTGAAACTCCTGCCTTTATCAGAAGATCTTTAAACAAATAATACAATATAATTTCTGAGAAAAAAACCTAACCTAGTTAAAGTTAGGTTTTTTCTTTTGTTTTTTATTTCTATTTTACTATACTATCTACCAGATTATTATTTAATTATTCAACAAAAACATCATGTATTTTGCTATTTTAGGAAAACATCCTCAAATAAGTTTAGCTGAGCTTCAAAAACTTCAACCAACGTTTTTTCCGAGTACAAAAAAAGGAATTGTCGTTTTTGAAACAAAAAATTCAGATCAATTATCAATACTTGGATGATGCATAAAAAGCGGAATAGTTGTAGCAGAAAAAGAACTTCAAACAATTTTACAGAACGTTAAAATTATAGGAATCCAAGAAGAAGCTATAGGAAAACATTTCAAAAGAACTATCGGCATCAGAAGATTTAAAACTGTAAAAATAAATCATACCGACAGAGAAATAAAAGAAAAAGGAAAAGAAATTATTAATCTTGATAATGGAAAATTTGGAATAGTAGAAAATTACCAAAATATCCCTCTCTACGAAACAATAGATTTTGAAAAACCTGGTCGCAGCATGAATATGGGAATGATGCCAGCAAAACTTACGCATATTCTAATCAACCTAGGAATCCAAAATATCATTACGACCCTGAGTAAAACGAATGGGGAAGCAATCCATAATTTAACTATCTACGATCCTTTCTGCTGATCAGGTACAACAAATTTTCTCGCAAATAATTTATGAATTAACACAATTGGCTCTGATATTAATATCACATATGCACAACAAAATCTCAATTGGCGGAGAACTACCTCTTTTTATAAATCAAAGATCTCTATTGATTTTTTTCAATATGATATAACTAAACAAATTCAACACTCAATATTTAAATCTCACAGCAATATAATAGTTACTGAATGACGACTTGGTCCAATTATCACAAAAAAAAGTAGTCTTGATCAAATAAAAAAAGCACAACAACAAATAATAAAACTTTATACAGACTTCTTTAAAAACACAATTACATCTGATTTATTTTCTACAATCGTTTGCACAATTCCATGGTATATTGGTCACGACAACACTCACGAACAATATTTTCAAAAAACAATTCAAGAACTTGGCTACCAACGAAAGAGTATAAACGAAATTTACCAGAGAGAAGACCAACAAGTAGGAAGAAAACTTTGCATTATAACAAAAAAGGGGAGAGTACAATAATACTCAATCCCCATAGAAGTTATAGTTTGACAATTGGGAACACAGATACAGAACCATTTAATTTTTTCTAGATATTTCTTTGAAAGTTTTTTTCCCT
>CAZZEA010000002.1:4484-15141 GCA_964652925.1 uncultured Candidatus Peribacteria bacterium
AAGATCTTTTTGATTCAAAAACAATTTTAGCCATGAAAAGGTAATGAAATCTCCTCTTTTAAAAAGACCTTCTACTATAAAATACCCATAATAACCTTTCTCCATAATTTTTACATTTTTTTCTTATATATAAAGATATTTCACCTTATATCAATCATTTTCTTTTATAAAAGTCCCTTCCTTTTTCGTTTGATTTCTTTTCAAAGAACGATAAAATCCCACAAAGACAATTTTTATAAGATTAAACTTCTATGTACTTAGACAATCCGGAAATACAGAGAAAAAAGGCAGAGAGCACCAAAAAAAAATGGGAAGCACTTGTTTTTGGCAACAAACCATATCCATGTACCAAATGTGGAATAGCCAAGCATCCTAGTGAATTCGTTATTCATCGAATGAATAATCATCGAGTAGGGAAGTACCGTTACCTCTACGAATGCAAAGAATGCAAAAAAAATAGAATATATGCTCAAAGAAATGAATCAAGAGAAACTATAGATTGAGCCATGAAAATTATAGCAAAACAATTGGAACAATGAGCCAAAAAAAGAAAAATATCATTCAAAATTACTACAGATGATCTCTTATCTTTATGGAATAAACAACAAGGGAAATGTTATTATACCTGATACAATATGGAATATCAATTCATTCATTACAAAACAGGCAAAGAATCAGACAAAACCAAACGACAAGTTTCTTGTGATAGATTAGATAACGATAGAGGATATGAAAAGGAGAATATTGTGTTATGTTGTACAATAGTAAATAAAATGAAAAATAACCTTTCTCAAGAAGAATTTTATAAATTATGTAAGGATATAACATGACATCAAAAATCGGTTTTATAACAGGGAATCCAAAAAAGTTTTCCGAAGTGGCAAAAAATATTTCGTCCAAAATAATATTGGAACAATTGAGTATAGATCTCATAAAACCTCAATGTTTATCATTATGAGAAATCTCTGCAAACAAAGCAAAACAAGCTTTTGAAATAACAAAAAAACCAGTAATAGTAGAGGATAGTGGTGCGTTTTTTGATGCTTATAATGAATTCCCAGAAGCTTTTACCAAATTTATTTTTAATCAATTAGGTATAGAAGGATTAAAAAAAATTCTTCAAGAATCAAACACAGGTAAATTTGTAACTATTTTAAGTTATATGAACGATACATTATCAGAGCCATTGCAATTTATAGGAGAAATAACCGGTAAATTTGCTTTTGATCACATCCAATGAGAAATAGATCATCATATGCCATACAATCACATTTTCTATCCAGAGAATTCTGAGGTTCCAGCAATAATGATTTACGAACAACGAACTCAGGATAACCACAGACAAAGAGCCGTAAAAGCTTTTAATAAGCGGATTGAATCTTTATAATCGATAATAGAACTTTGCACAATATATCTTGTTTAACCTTGCGTAAATATATTATTGTTTGTGCAAACAAAAAGAAGTACCGAGAAAATAAGATATTAGAATAATTTCAGTTATATAAAACGATATTTTAAAATTATAGATTATATAGTTCTATAAAAAGAAACCCAGAAAAAAGACTTATAACTCCAAAAGCTCTATAAAAAATTCATTTTCTTCCCATCAAACTCCTCTACAAACCCAAATTATCAAAAAAAGCACCAGTCCTAACCAATATAGTAATCCAAATTAGACAAAAAAACACACTGAACTGAGGAAACCTCAGCTGAGAGAAAAAAATCATCGAATTTGAGCGATAAAAAATCAAAAAATACTAAATATGAAAAATATTTTCTATAGACAATAATAATCCAAAATTTTTAAAAAAAATCAGAATTTTTTATATATTTTACAATTTATTAAGAAAAAATTTTATATAAAACAAAAATACAACAAACAAATAGAATTTATTAAAAAAACTAAAGAAAACAAATCCTCCTCCACTACAAAAACAGGGGAGTCCTCCTCTACCCAAAAAACCACAAAACTCCTCTATTGATTTTTTCTTGGACATATATATACAAGATAATCATTTTATTTATAACAAAAATTATGAACAAACTCACTACTCTCCTCTCCGTACCATTGGCCAAAGTTGAAAAATATTGTAGCTTATTTATTTATTATATACTTCCTGTAATAGTTATTATCACACTAATTGCTGCAACATCAACAACATGAAATATATGATTTTCTTGGCAAGAATCACGAGGAAATTTAGGTTGGAAGTTATTAGGTATTGTACTATTTATCAAACCAATCACTTTTTTGGGAAAAAAATATCTCAATGCAGAAGAAATATCAATTAAACATTTTGTACAAACAATCAAACAACTCCCAAAAACAATAAGAAATCATCCAGAACAAATAAATAGTGGCTCATTATCAAAAAACGTATTACCTTTCATGAGAGACAGCATCTATAGTATTTCATTATATCTTATGAAATTTAGAAGACCATTGGGAATAACTACTTTTTGGCTTATACTAACTCATGGAATGCTTTGGCAAATTTTCTGGACAAGACAAGGATTCTGATTATTTTTCAACATAGGAGACACCGCAATCTGGACTTGAATAGTAGCACTTATAGCATTACTTATCTGAGCTGGGACATCAAACAATTATGCAATGCAGAAACTACAAAGAAATCGAAAAAAAGTCCAAATGATAGCATATGTAGCATTCTTTTTTGGTGCTATTCATACAGGAAATACGTTTTGGTTAATTACTTATTTTGTACTAAAATATTTTGAACGAAGAGATACTGGACAATTAAACATTTGGAAAGAACAAGGATTAAAACAACGAGAAAAAGTAATATCACACCCACACGTAGCAAAATTAGCAAATTCAATAAAAAACAATAAAAAAATATCAGAAATAAGAGACAAAATTTGCAAAAAATAGAATTCTTGTTATAATTAAGGAGAATATTTAATTCTCCAAGAAAATATGCAAATAATATCTGCAAACATATCAAATCTTTTAAGTTTTCCCTACCAAGAACAGTTTTCCGAAGAAAAGAAAATTCATTTTGATATAAACAAAAAAAGCGGATTAAATATATTAATATGACCAAATTGATCAGGTAAAACAAACTTTCTTGAAATTATAACACAATTAATAAAAGTCTGATTAGTAAAAGATTATATTTATACAGAAAACAAAGAAGAACCACAAAAAAGCATTGTAGAAAATCAACGACCTCTAGAAAACATTGCTCCACATTTTTCATACCAAGATAAGCCATCTTTGGTAGAGATAGCTTTTCATATTTCAAACAATGACAAAGAAAATATGCTATTTTTACAAAAAGAACAAGCAAAAATCTCTGAAATAATAAAAAATTTTTCCAAAATATCTTACAAAATACCCGAATGTGATACACAAAAAATTAAAAATCTCCAAACATTACATATCCAATTTGACGTTGATACAAAAAACAAATCAGTTCACATTATAAACAAACAAAAAAACAAAGAAGATAAATTTGTTCTGGAATATGTAAAACACCAAGAATTATTCCAAATAGCAATTATGATTTACAATAACGAAATCAAAAAATCTGACGAATTATGACGATATCCATTAAAAAACACTTTCGCACATCTTCATAATACAAGAAATTTTTATCACCTCAAAAACAATAACAACCAATATTATCTTCGAGATGGATTTATAAGCAAAAAGAATTATAGAGAAAACAATTCCTTATTGGGATACGCATTGTGCATAAAAAAACTTTACAATATTTTAACCCATACATCAGAAGAAAACAGAGATGAAAAATCAAAAAAAACAAAATTAACAATAGAAAACATAGAAAAAAAATTCAAAAAATCTCTTTTTTATAACTCACTTAAAAAAAGTATTAAGAAATACTTAAATTTAAATTTGAAAGTAACATATAAAGACGATAAAATATGATTATCTTTCTTAAACAACCTAGATCAAGAACAAACAATACATAGCGTAAGTAATGGAGAACAATCTCTTTTGATTATCTTACTTACTATTTATTGATTTGACCTAAAAGATGGGCTATTAATTATAGACGAACCAGAACTCCATTTTCATCCTCAAATGCAAAGAAGATTAGCAAAAATGTTGGAAAAACTAAATCAAAACATAGGTACTCAATGCATTATATCAACATATTCACCTATTTTTATTGATGAAAAAAACATTACAAATGTATATAGATTTAGCAAAAAAAATGGAGAAACTCAAATAAAGATACCTGATAAGAACATATGACACGACGAATCTAGCCTAATTCAAATTTTAAAATTTGAAAATGCAGCAAAAATATTTTTTGTCGACAAGATAATCATGGTAGAAGGAGAAATAGATGCATATTTTTTCGAACACTACCTTCAATATCTTCATAATTTACTCAATGGAATAGGAAAAGAAAAAATAACAAACTATGAAATAATTAATATCAACGGAAAAGGTTCTTACAAAAAACGAAGCACATTTCTCAAAAAATTCTGAATTGAATCCTATTTTATATGAGACTGGGACAACATTGTTGATTACTGATTTATCACTCAACAGGACCTCAATCATTATTACAAACAAGCAAAAACTTTTTATCATAGCCACAAAAATGACGAAACTTCAAATCGCTATTATGCAAAACTAGTAAATGCAGTAAAATACCTATATCCAAACAAATACTCCTCTATTTTAGAAAAAATAGAATTTCTTTATTCGAAAAATGTTTTTATTCTAAAAAAATGAGATATAGAAACATATCTTGGCATAAAATCAAAAGGATTAGAAGAAACAATCTCTTTTTGCCACAATTTTTTTGACATTCGATTACATAACAAAAACTTTACAGAACACAGAAAAGAATTAGAAAATATAATATCAGTTATTTTCAATCAATAGAATTTACATTTATAAAATCTGTATTACTATAGAAAAGCTTTTTTTCTTTATCATTTTTTTCCAAAGAAGAAGACTGATCTTTTTTTAAATTTAATTGCTCTATACCTTCAGATAATTTATGTATATATTGTTCCAAATTAATGTTTTCTACTTCTTTTATTTTAGATTTTAAATCATTAATCATCAAATCTTTTTCTTTTAGAATTTTATCTTTTTCTACCAAAACAAAAAATACCTTATTAATAATATCTTTTAATGTTTTTTTATTCCTTTCTTCTATAGACAATATAACAGAATCTTTTTGTAATAGTAAATAATCTTTTTCTTTTATAAGATCAAGTATTTTACCATCCAAAAGTTTATCCAAAGATTCTTCCAAATCAGCACCAATAAAATCTTTTTCTCAAACATTATATCTATCATATACATCAAAATAAACATCTTTCATTAAACTATCAATCTCTTTCTTAAATGAAGAAACTTCTTGAAAAGACTCGTCAGATTTAAAAATATTTTTTTTAGTATCAACAATATTTTTCACTTTTTCTTCTTTTATATAAGCCAATTCTTTCTTAAATTTTATCCATTTTAAAAATCTTATCAATATTCCTACAAAAAGAAATATCAACAATATTCCAGAGAAAAACAACCAGAAATCAAACCAATCTATCTTCATAAAAAAAACTTAAAAGATAAATGTTCTTTTAAGCTTTTATATATATTAGTAAGAAAAAGTCAACAACTTTTATTTAAAAAACAAAAATCATGCAATTATAAGAAAAATCAATGTCAAAGCTATTAATATCAGATTTATTAGCTTTTCGTTTTTTATAGAGCTTTTTAATTGAGAAATTTTCTCTTCAAGCTTTTGTTTTTCTATAATAGCCTCTTGTTTTTCTCTAGTATAATCTGGCAAAGCAATCATATTTTGAATCTTTGTTTCCAATTCCCCCACTCTTTGTTGCAACACAAAAATGATTTTATTTCTTTCTTCCAATATTTTTTCTTTTTCTTTGAAAATCAAAAAGAATTTTTCTAATTTTTGTTCTATCATCATTTCTAATTGAGGATTTGCTTTTACCAAAGAAGACGACGAAGATTGACTAACAAGTTCCGTTTCTACTTCTTGATTTAAAGCCGAAAAATCCTTTTTTAGCTCATAAACTTCTCATTTCTCAAGTAAAACCTTATTAGCTACTTTTTTATAAGATAGTTTTCAACTTCTGATATATCTATCAATAGTTCTTGTTGAAATACCCAACATTTGAGCAGCAGATTCTCTGGTAATATTATACACCTTTGCCATATTCAAAAAACAAATAAAATAAAATATTATAAATCAAATTTTTGTGGCTCTTGTTTACTTAGATCATCTATAAAAGTTCTAATATAAAGAACTATTAAAGCTCATTCTAAAACACCGAAAAACAATAACCATGGATATAACCCAACAAAAGAAAACTCTTTACTAAAGAACATAATTTTATTGGCATCTCATCAGATGTTTTGAAAATATGGAGTCCATAAAAGAACAAAAATAATAACAATAAACCATAAATACGTCACATTTCATTTTTTCATTTTTTTATATTTTTTTAACTAAAAAACAAATTAAACTTAATATACAAGACAAGACAAAAACCTGGATAACATTACCTAAAGACACAAAAATACCAACATCAAGATAGTTAACTAACTGTTCAAAAACATACAAAAGAACAAAATTAATTATCAAAGAGAAAGCACCAAATGTTATTGCCGATATTGGTAGTGTTAATAAACCGATAATAGATTTTAGTATAAAATTTATTAACCAAGAAAGGATTCATAAAAAGAGAAAAATAGCCCAATCATTTGAATACTCAGAAACCAAAGAAAAACCCAATCAGGGAAAATAATACGATATCAAATAAAATAATCCACCAGTAAGAAGAACATACACTAGAGATTGTCTAAGATATTTCATCTAAACATATAAGCAAATAAAAAGATAGATATTTGTTTACTATTTTCAAGACATTTTGTCTACTTTTGTCTTTATAGACACTAATCATCAAATAAATCATCAAAAACATCTTCCTTATTATCTTTAAGATAATTATGGATAGCGTTTCTAATAGCCAACAATGCAATAACAGCAGCTCTTTTTCTTCTTGGAGAAACCTCAAATCATAGTGAAATCATTTTAGAATATCACCAAGTAAGAATATCATGTATATTTGATCATATAATAATCTCAGACAATATACTAGCAGCCGCTGTGGTAATGGTAGAACAATTACCATCAAAACTATAATCAACAACAATATTATTATCTATACAAAGATAAACAACAATATCATCTCCACAAATAAAATTTCCCTCATGTTGTTTAACAGTAAAATCCTTCATAGCAAAATTACAAACTGGATTTTTAGCATATTCTTGAATCATAATATTCAGTTCTTCCATATTTTAGAATACACAAACTAAACATAATCTAATCTAATAAAAAGATGATTAACTAATTGTCTCAATAAGAAAATAAGCTTATTATTAAGCTCTATAAATCATTTAACAGAAATTATTTGAAACTCTTGTATTTGATTGGCTATCTGTTGAACAGATAAATAAAATTTATTTGAATTAATTTCAAGAACAATATCATAGAAAGAATCTTTACAATAAAAAAAAGTTGCTTTAATATTCTTAAGGTATACTGTCCTTTGTTGAAGAGTATCATAATCTATAAGCGTTTTTTGAATTATCATACAACAAAAAAAATATAAACGTGAATTTTTTGTATCGTTTTACCAAAAAATTACAACAGAAAATTCATTAGAATTATTTAAGAAAAATCATATTGATTTTTGTGGAAATATTATTATTATTTTACAAACAAATTTATCAGTAATCAATTAACTTATGAAAAACCAATATTTCAACATTGTTGTTAAAAAAATATTAAAATACAAAAACAAACTATTAGAAATAGAAAAAATCAAGGAAATAATTAAAAATATATTGGATACAGAATATTCAGAACCAAAAACATACAAGATGATTTATTATCTCAAAAATAGATGATACATAGAAAGCCTCAAAAAAGATACTTTTTTTATAAAAAATCCAGAAAAAACATATAAGGAACAAGAACTAGTTGAAAATTTCTATTGGGAAATGTTAAAAAAACACTGCAATAATTATATAAAATGAAAACGATACATATGATGACTAAAAGCCCTAGAACTAAATATATCGTCTTTTGAAATACCAGAAGAAATACTAATTGTAAACAGCAAAAAACAAGCAACAGAAGTTATTATTTGAGAAAAAAAATGATTATTTAAAACATATAGCTCAAACAAAAAAGACCTATTACCGTTATTTTATAAATATACAAAAAAAATTGGCATAAAAAATCAATTATATCCGATAGCAAATTTAGAATTAGCTATCATAGAAACACTATATAATCAATCAATAATAAACAAATGATATTGAGAAGAATTAATCAAAAAAATAGTTAGGAGGCTTTGAAAATCTTTAGACATAAAAATATTTGAAGACTTTCTTAAAAACAACAAACACCATAGTGCCATAAACAAACTTTACAAAATAAGCCAAATAACAAATCCAATATTAGCCGAAGACCTCAAGAAAATAATAAAAAAATACAGTTATTTTATATAATTTGATTTACGAAAAAAACGATATAAAAGCAATATTCAAACAACAAAGAAAAAAATAAAGAACCACTGACTTTTGGTAAAAATCCCAAAATATTCTGATTGACTATCCATTCTAAAGTATTCTAAAAGAAATCTAATAAATGAATACCAAATAATAAAAAAAGACGACAGCAAGCCTATTATTCGTCTTTTTTTCTTTATAAAAACAAAAAGAACCAGAAAAGACACTATAAATATAATAAATCATTCAAAAAAACTAGCCAAGAAATTAGTATTTATCCTCAAAAATGAATCAACACTGTCATATATATAAAACAAATTCAAATATGAAAAAATAGCCAACACCGAAGAAGAAATATTTGGAAAAACATCACTAACAAGACGACCATACAATTCCTGATTTAAAAAGTTTCAAATTCTTCAAAGCGTTATTCAAAAACCAACTGGCAAGATAAGAAAATCTGTTAAAACAAAGAAATCATTAAAAGAAAATTTATATTTACAGAATACAAACAACAAAGAAATCAAAATTCATAAAATACCTCATATAAAAGACATTCATCACTCCCAAATAGCAAAAATTTTCAAAGGATTTACAAGGTAATAAGAAAAATCATAAATTAAAATATGTCATAATCTACCTCAAACAATAATTCAAAGCACAGAATATAAAATAATATCTTCTGGCGATTTTTTTAATAACACATAAAAATTTGGAGCATATTTTTGAATAAAAGAATATTTTTTAACAAACAAAAAAAATAGATATCAAAACAAAAACGTCAGAAAATAAAATATACCATACCAATAAACAGAGATTCAAAACAAAGAAAAAGCTATCATTTTTCAAAAAAAGAGTAAATAGAGTTACTCCTCT
Organism: uncultured Candidatus Peribacteria bacterium; assembly: GCA_964652925.1. GTDB lineage: Bacteria > Patescibacteriota > Gracilibacteria > Absconditabacterales > Absconditicoccaceae > UBA5124. Next base: position 13,918 of record CAZZEA010000002.1, read on the forward strand.
TTTATATATTAGAAACAGAACTTCAATAAAGATTACATGTCATATTTTTCCAACATACGTTTTATCATAAGTAAACGTTCCAAAACATCAGTCTTCATAAGACTATAATTTTCTACAATATCATACTTATTCTTTGATAAATAATCATATTTTATTTTCAATATTCCACGATAAGCAACAATTTTATCTAGCAGAACTTTTCTAGCATTATATTCAATTCTAGAATCTGATATGCATTTCGCAAATATTTTTGATTGTTCAATATGTTCTTGTAAAAAGTTTTGTTGATAATTAGATTGAACAACATCAATATAATTTTTATCAGAAATATTTTTTTGCGAAGTACAATTCTGAATAGAATAATTTAAAGATGACATATCTTCTCTTAAATTAACAATAGATACATCAGATTTTAATAAAAGAACATCAAGATCTGATATATAAGAATCAATAGCAGATAATTTATCTCATTCAAATTCTAATATATCTATAATATTATAAGAAATAATATCTCTCAAAGAAAGAATTAAATTGACATATTCAGAAAAAGAAGAAACAAAAGTAACAGACTCATATTCATTTGCTAAAACCACATGAATACGATACAAAGAATATCAAAAAGTAACGGGAGAAACACTATATTCTTTTTCTTTATCAAAATTATCTTCATAAATAATTTGTTGAACCCTAAAAGTATTTATTTGAGCAAATAAACCAAATGGAAGACAAATCATCATAAAGAAGAAGATATATTTTTTCATTTTACAACAAAAGAGATATAAATTATTGCATCACATTTACCATATCAGCCATAGGAATAAATATAGATCATACAACTATTCAAATAATAACAGCAATAAATGCCATCAAAAACGGCTCTATCAAAGCTAAAAGCATATCTATTTTATTTTGAAGCAATTCACGATAAAACGTAGATATTCTTCTTAAAACATCACCCATATTTCAGGTATTTTCACCTACACTTATAATCTGAGTCAAAATTGGATCAAACAAAGTAGATCACTCCATAGATTCAGCCATTCAAAATCAAGATTTAATATCACTTTGAACTTCCAAAACCTTTTTTTTATAATGAAAATTAGTAAATACATTAGCAATAAGTTTCAAAGAAACAACAGGACTTATACCTCAACTATAAAGTTGTCATAAAAGTTTAGAATATCTATACATATGAAAAGTTTTTACCACATCCGACACAACCGG
>CAZZEA010000002.1:15193-15408 GCA_964652925.1 uncultured Candidatus Peribacteria bacterium
ACTTATACAATAATTTATATGTCGTATAAATTCATCAAACAACCAGCAAAATAACATACCAAAAACTTTTTACAAAAGCTGAAACATTCAACATAAAAACAGTAATTCACGGCAAAGAATCTTGACTAGGAAACATTCAAACTATGGTGGGTATAACAAAAACAATAAGAACAATAACAGCCACAAAAGAAAATCATATAAGCACAACAGGATAC
>CAZZEA010000002.1:15418-20034 GCA_964652925.1 uncultured Candidatus Peribacteria bacterium
ATTTTTTGATTTATTTTTTGCTCATTTTCTAATTCTTCTGATATTTCTTCAAGTACATCCGGTAAATTTCCTATAGCTTCAGCAGATTGAATCAATGCTATTTCTTCCTCTTTAAAACTATACATATGATTACGTAATGTCGAAGAGAAATTCATTCATTGATTTAATTGTTCGATCATATCATCTATAATATACAATAATCATGGCTGATCTTCTGTTTTTTTGATAGAAACAAGAGAATCTCTAATACCGAGACCAGCTTTTTGAGATAATGCCAATAATCTAAAAAAATTCGTTTTCTTTTTCAAACTAGGCGCATTCATTCTAATATAAAGTCCTTGCAACATTTCTCAAATAGACAACATTTTTCTAATTTTACATTATAAATTTTTAATTCTGATGTATTTTATAAACATCAAACATTTTACATAATTTTAATTTGATTTTGTTTTTACATTCTCATACACTTCTTCTAAAGTCATATATCATTGGATCGCTTTAAAAATACCATCTCTTTCCAAATTTATCATACCATGTTTAAGTGCATAATCTTCAATTTCAAAAGTGGATTTTCCAGCCAAAAGAAGAGCTTTTAAATCATCAGTATAATCCATCATTTCAAAAAGTCAGATTCTTCATTTACATCAAGAACCATTACAAACAGGACAAACTCATCCTGTTTTCGGATCTTTACCAGTACCTTTCATAATCACTCATTCATTTATAAACAAATTTCGTTGCTCTTGAGTAATATTTCTTTTTAATATTTCTTTCTTCAAAGCTTCTGGAACTATATTTCTAAAACTTTCCACAGCAAAACGATGTTGTGGTGTTCATTTTACAGAAGTAATTTGTTTACAATTATAACATACTTTTCTTGCTAATCTTTCTGCCATAACCACATTAAAAGTACCAGCAAGCATATATGGTTTCGCACCAAGGTTAAATACTCTAGTTATTGTTTCAGCTGAAGAATTTGTATGTATTGTAGAAAACACTAAATGTCAGGTCATAGCTGCTTCCATAGCCATATCCAAAGTTTCTCTATCACGAATTTCTCACACCATTATAATATCAGGATCTTGCCTCAAAGCTCACCTCAATCAACTAGCAAATGTAAATCATATATCAGTTCTAACCTGAGCTTGATTAAGTCACGCAACCTTATTTTCTACTGGATCTTCATAGGTAATAATATTAACCTCTGGTTTATTAATATAATCAAGACAAGCATAAAGAGTTGTTGTTTTACCCGATCATGTAGGACCCGTCATCAAAATAATTCCATTTGGATAAGCCAAATGCTTATAAATAATATCCTTATTCGAACCATCAATTCAAAGTTCATGCAATGGTGGTATCTTTTTGGATTTATCAACAATACGCATTACCAACTTTTCTCACCAAACTGTAGGTAACGTATTTGCACGAAGATCTATTTCTTTATTTGTTTGTGTAATACTAGAAACTCTGGCATCCTGAGGAAGTCTTTTTTCATCAGGTCTCATTTGTCCAGATTCAATTTTAAATTTAGAAATAATACTCTCATGAAGATTTCTAGGAAATTGCATAAGTTCTTCCAAAATACCATCGATCCTAATTCTCATTCTAGAATAATTTTCCAATGGTTCTATGTGAATATCAGAAGCTCATTCCTCTACTGCAACAGTCAAAAGATTATCAAAAATCTTAACTACATCAGAGTCTACAATAGCTTGAGTTAATCTTTGTCTATAATCAACTGCAACCATACAATAAAGCTATAAAATATATAAAAACATTATCATTTAATTATATTTGAAAATACTACAAAAAACAAAGATTCTGATATTATTTTTCACTATTTACTTGCTTTTTACTATAAAAGTTATTAAATATAGTATTTTTATTAATCATATAATCAATATGCCAAAAGAAATACTTATAATTATTCGAATAATCATAGGTGGAATAATAGGATATCTTATAGCAAGAATATTTTTTTTTATAAAAATAAAAAATCAACGCCAAGATGCTATTACAAGATCTCGTAATGTAGTTTTGGGACACGTAAACGAAAAAATCGCCCCTCTTTTACCAGATTTTCCTTATCAGTACAATGATTTGATGTTTTTATGAAAATGAGTAGATTATATTGTTTTTGATTGACTAAGTCGTTGAAATCTAAAAAAAATAATTTTCCTTGAAATTAAAACCAACTCCTCTACACTCAACAAAAACGAATCAATGATAAAACAATGTATAGAAAACAAAAAAGTAGAGTACAATATTTATAGGAAGATAGTTTAATGGTAAAATACAGGACTCCGACTCCTGTGTCGTAGGTTCGATTCCTACTCTTCCTGATAATAAGAAAATATTGACATTTATACAATAAATTTCAAAGATATATAGATAAAATTCTATACATAAATACAATTTTTTATCAAAAAATATGTCTACATATGTCTAAACTAAAACAAATATTTACTTATTTAAAAGGGCTTTTCCCAAAACCAGATACCGAATTACAATACAAAAACCGATTTCAGCTAATTATAGCTGTAATTATGTCAGCTCAGACAACAGATATTCAGGTAAACAAAATAACATCAAATTTATTTAAAACAATAAAAAATCCTCAAGACATAATTATATTTTGAAAAGAAAAACTAGAAAAGTCAATATCGTCAATTAACTACTATAAAACAAAATCTAAAAATATTTTTTTATTATCTGAGATTATTATAGACAAAAAAAAGGTAAAAGATTTATGAATATTAAAATACAATTCTTATAAGGACAAAAACTCTGTCTATTTTATACCAAATACGATAGAATGATTACAAAAACTTCCATGAATAGGAGAAAAAACAGCAAAAGTTATTGCTCATGTAGTATTTAAGTTACCTGTAATAGCAGTTGATACCCATGTTCATAGAGTATGTAATAGATGGTGAATAATCGATACAAAAACCCCAGAAAAAACATCTAAATTACTTGAAAAAGTTATTCCAAAACAATACAAATCGATGGCGCATCACAGTATAATACTTTTTGGAAGATATTACTGTACTGCTCGCAAACCAAAATGTGAAAGCTGTAAACTCAAAACAATTTGCAAACGATATCAATCACAATAAGTCATTGCGACCCTGAATGAAATGAATAGGGAAACAATCCAGATTACAAATTTTTAATTACTTACAAAAAATATGCCACTTTTCGAACCACAACGATGACTAGAATTACTTTTAGCATTGCATCAAGCAATGATATCATCAACCACACGAACTACGCTCACACCAATTCTAGCAGACGTATTTGTTTTTTCGTACCCAATATACCTAGCAATTCTCTACATTATGGGACGAATAAAAAAACAAATATCGTATAAGATTGCATCGCTATGGATTTTTGCCAATGTGGTTATTACCACTCTCGTAAACATAGGTATCCAAGCACTCGTCCAAAAATCCAGGCCAAATATCGTACTTGGTTTAGTAGATCAAAAAAACGAAACAATTCTTCATAAATATCTCCCTTCAAGTAGCTTTCCATCTGATCATGCAGCAGTTTCTATGAGTATAGCAATAGCAAGTTTACTTTGGTGAATACACAAAAACGATAAAAAATACACAATCTTTGGTATAGTTCTGATTGTTTTTAGTCTAATTATGAGTACTTCTAGAGTTGCAACCGCCGTTCATCGACCAACAGATATCATAAGTTGATTACTTATCTGAGCCATAATTCCTCTCATTCTAAGTACAAAAAAAATCTCCTCTTTTGGAGAGAAGATTTTTTGATATATCGCCAAGAAAATTTAATTAGATTTAGTCATTTGGAAACATAGCCAAGCAATCAACTCAGTCATTACGACCCTGAATGAAACGAATGGGAAGTAATCCAAATTAAGCTTTTTCTAATTTAGCGTCAAGTTTATTATTATCAATACTTAAAGTTATTTTTGGTTTCTGATCATCTTTTGAAAAGACCAAAGTATTATCTATTTTATTAACTTTAGTCATGGTTTTCATAGCCTCTATACTCTCTTTTGAAAATTGCGGATTTGTTGTGTTTCACTTATTTACAAACAACATCATATTTGCTATATGTACAAAATTATCTTTTCAAAGCAATTCTAAATCACTATCATCGAGCATCAACTGAAAACTGTTTTTTAAATCTCCAGCATCTTTTATTTCAGATTCAAATAATTTAGACATAGGCTCCAAAATGTTTTTTTGATAATCAGATTGTGGCATAGTAGCTTCAGCATTATAAGTATATTTATCAAAATCATATTCTTTATATTTATTTTCTTTGATTTCTTTGATTTCTTTGATTACATCTACTTTCTTTGTTTTAAATTCTTTTTTCGCATTATTTTGTGCTTCCAAAAGTTTATTTTGTTCCGATGTAAGTTCCAAAGTTTTATCAAACAAATTATTCTCACTAATTACATAATGAAAATTTTCTCAAGAAGTACCAGCTTTGTTACCACTCATAAGATAAGCTACAACTGCCCTAGAGTAATCATTTGAATTTCTTATTCAATCATGATCAATACCACCAAAGACATCTTTATCAGTTTTTACTTTTAAATCAGCTTGTTTAATTATATCTGCTGTTTT
>CAZZEA010000003.1:0-13957 GCA_964652925.1 uncultured Candidatus Peribacteria bacterium
TCCTTAGGCAACATCAAAACATATCTCTTATTCAAAAATTTATCATCCAAAAAGCGGAAATTGGTATCCTTATCATGATATGTATCTATTCTATGGTTAAGTCTTATCAAATATCAATCAACAGATTCTCCAAAAGAATTATGATTCATCCATGACATCTGAATTGCATCAAATGATTGTCAAGCAACTCTAAAATTTTTGACTTCTTGAACAGACGAAGTTAGTTTGACAGAAGTATTTCAGAAATCAACATATCCATCATTTTTAGCTGTTTTTTCCAAAAGCTCATCATAAGAATTGATATAGTACGATGAGAAAATTCCAGGAGAATAAGCAAAGAAAGATGAGGTAATTTTTATGTTTTTGTGTTCAGTTTTTTGTTTTGCATACTTGATATAAATAGAATTATTATCTCGCATAACAAGATCTTGTAAGTTATTTCCATTGATATCAGAAACAAAATAACGATCGCGTATTTGTGAAACAAAAGACTGTGATCTTACAACATTTATCATTGTTCACGATGTTGGATCCTCAACAAAAACTCAACGAACATACGAAGAAATGTCTGATCAAAACGAAGATACATCTGAACTTGTATTTCAATTTCAACACGTAGGACACGATTGAGCTAACAAAGGAAGAGAAGAAGATTTGGTAATATCAACCGCATTATCGTCCTCAACAACAGAGGGAACTCAACAATAAGAATAAGCAATTTTATCAAATCATAATTTATCATAAACATTATCTATAGTTGACTTCATGTCTTGCAAATAATTCTTGGTATCATCATAATGTTCTTTTGACATATGTAGTTCATCATACGAAGAATTATTCAAAGATTCCAAATATCCAGCCACCAAAGTAGAATTTGTATCCATATATGCCTTAAATGGAGATTCTTGATTTTCAATCAAAGAATACGTTTCTTTTGTTGTCGTAAACAAAGGCGAAGAAAAACTGATATCAATGTTCTCATCACTTACCAAAGCCACGTCACTACGTTTTACTTGTGCCAAGAAAGTATCATAAGAAGAAATATTTTTTGTTAATTGGCGAACTTCATTTTGTTTTTCATTTAATATATTCTGTATATCATCATGTATTTTTTGAATATTTTCAGTGGCAGGGTTGACAATCGCTTTTGTATGTAAAACATTTATCATACGATCAACATCATTCTTAATATCTTGCTCTTCTACATTATTTTTGAAAGCAAAAAGCTGATTTTGTAGTTTTTCATAAGCAACATCATAATCCAATGTTGGCACAGTAGACAAAGCATCTACAGAAATATCAAGCGGTGGAACAGTAAAATCCAAATTTACGTCTTGTATATCTTGATTAAGAAAATCTGTAACAGGATTGTTATTCAAACCAGAGTTCACAAAATCCAATCATTTCGAATAAGCACTAGTCACACTATACGTCAAAGAATTTGCATATTCAGAAATCTGATTTAAGAATCCATAAAACCCAGAAAAATCCATTTTAAACTGCAAGAATCAATCTATTTGATAGTCAAATCACTGTGGTTTTGGATCAGCATTCCAAGTAAACGTCTGATTGAAAAAATCAAAAATAGGGACATCCCAAGTTCTTTGGGTAAGTTGCTCAACTTTTGATTTTACTCATTTTTCTGAAACCAAACCAATACCTTTTTTCAAAATACAGAAAACCTTGGCTACCAATTCCGCTATTTCAATAATAGTAGATACCTCTGGAATAATTGATGGAATTTTTGGTGCTGGAGGAAGTAATGTCGGTAAAGAGAAATCTATTTTTGGTATAAATGATGGTAATTCTGGTAATGTTGGTGGTGATGGTAACAAAGGTATTTGAGGTAAATCATATTTCAAATCAATAGCAAAATTCAAACCTAGTGCTAGATTAAATTCTGGTGGTGATGGTAAATTAGGCAATTGTGGTAATGGAAAATCAACAGGAACAAAAACAAATCTTGGCAACGCTATACTAATTCCCAAATCCACATGTGAGAAATCTATATTAATGTTTGGTATTTTAAATGGCGGTATAGGAATAATAGGAATTTTAGGAAACAAGAAGCTTAAACTACAACCATGTGCACCATAACCATCACGAGAACATTTTCCACAATTTTTTGTCCAATTAACAGTCAAATCTATCAAAACTTGATACGTTTTTATCGTCGTCAAAATAAGAATCAAAGCATCTATCCATTTAGCATAAATTCTTGCATTTACATTCATCCGTCACATCAAAGTAGACGACAAAGTAGACACAAATCAAATAATATCAGCCATATATTTATCTATAAAATGCATCCAATCATAAAGCTGAAGCGGAAATTCTTTATATTGTTCCAATATTTGAATATTCTGCTGTACATTTCTAACAAGCGCCAACGCATCATTGTAAAACTTCATAAAACTATCCAAATTACCTGCAAAAGACGCACAACTAGAAAGCTCATCAACTTTTTTACTTACAATCGCTAACTGAGCCTCTTTTTCTTTATCGCCTTGACTACTCCATGGTTGACAATTAGTATCTTGTTTATTTTTTAGACAAGATTTAACATAATTCAATCTCGGTAAAGCAACAACTCTCTTTCCGAAAAATTGAAATTGTCTACCTATGTCACTTAAGACAGCTTTTGCGTCTTCTATATTAATCATAGCACTATCAGTTAGCGATGGATCGCTCAAAACTTCCTCCAAGAATTTTCTTTCTTTCTCCAACGATTCTGTTAGTTTTTGCTTCCTAGCATCATCAGGCACTTCTTTTATTCTAATCTCTTCTCATTTTAAATAATCAAGTCAGGACACAATTGGCAAAAAAAGACCTTCTGTTTTGGTTGTTTTTCCACAAACATACGCTAATTCATGGACAGCTTCCAACCGCTGTTTCAATATTTTTCTTTGGTTATCAAGCCAAGTTCTACCATAACTTTGGTATTTAATAAGTTCTTCAGATGTTGGCAATGGAATTTTTATAATAACATCTTTTGTATAAAGATCAACCAAAGGAATTGATTGGAAAATACCAATCAAAGATTCAAAAGGATTATTGGCAGCAGAACTAGCGGCAGCATAAGTTTGTTTTGATGTAATAGCTTTTAACGTACTTCAAAATCATTCTGCATCAGAAATATGTGCAAACTTTTCTCAAACACTTCCTTCATCCCAAGACGAACCCCAAGATGCTGCAGAAAATAATCACCCAAATCAATCAGCCATTTGAGATAAATCTGGCAAGGTAACATTGATAGTAAGTGTTGTTAGATTATTTATCATATATTTAATCTGTCTACCAAACCAATCTTTTACCAATGCTTGTATAATTCATTTTGCATTACTATCTTTGATTTTCAAATCAACAGTTGGTCATTGCAAAAAGCTAAAAGGATCCAAATTAAATCAACGAACAAAAGCTGGATTTGTATTTAAAGATACTTTTTTTGTAGGGATAGAAGAAAAAGAAACATATCCAATATTAGTATTTGGAACTGCCGAAGTCCAAGAAGTACTTTGAGCTCAAACAGATGAAAGTCTAAATGGAGATTTTTGTGTTTGTTGTTGAACAATAGTAGTGCTAGAAAGAACCTTCGCTGATCAGTATTGCATTGGTGCTTCACAAGATCAGTTTTTTGCAGAATCAACCATCCAAGAATCCAATTTTTCTGTAGAAGGTTCGTCTTCAGATCATGGTTTTGGTGTTTTATCACAAGCATAAAGAGGGAATGCCACTACAACACAATTACCTCACAAATCTCTTATCAAAGGAGGAAGAACCGAACCTAGTTTATAAGAACCAAAACACATAGCTATTCAAAGCTGAAGTGTCAAAGTAGGGACCAAATAGAGTCTAATTTGTGATGGATATGTTCATCATGTAGGAGGGAATCATGGAGAAAGTCCAAATCAATCACTTCCTGGCATCTGTTGTACTATAGGCACAAAACTTGAACCAATCATAGGAATAGGACTTATTGGTGTTTGCAAAGTACCGGGAAAAAACAACAAAGGAAATCCCTTTCAAAACTTATCATTTATTATTGCAAAAATTGGGGCCAAAGGATGTGGAACTGTTGGTGTACAGCCAAAAACATGATATTTACCTGCCGCCAAAAACGCCTGATTAAAAGGAATTTTATTAAATGGAAATGGAGGCTGGCATCAATCATCTCAAAGTTTAAATCACTTACAAAGATCATCCAAAAATGCATCTAATTTTTCAGAAACTGGAGCCAACATATTATTGACGGCATCCATATTAATTTCAAAATTGGCTTGTGTCGAAGAATCAAACAAGTCTGAATCGCTCCATGATTCAAACACATCAGACATTCCCGGCACAGAATTTATAGCATCATCGATTATTTTTTGAGTAGCATCTTGTATCTTTTTTGCGCATCACTCATCACAGTCATCATCTGCTTCATCTTTATTCATTTCAGGGACCGATTTATCAAACATTTCTTTTCATTCTTTCAATCAATCTTCAGTTAATTTATTGAGTTTAGCCTGAATATCATCAAATTCCTCCAAGTAAGATCTATGACTCTGAGAATCTTCATTCAAAAATAACCATCTATATTTTTGACAACTATCAAGTGGTGTAACAATAATATCTGGATAAGCATCTTTCTTTTTATTTTTTTCCAAGAAGTTCGAATCTTCAACAGAAATCGAAACAGTCGGTTCTCATTTATAAACAACCTCATAAGAAAATTTTAAAGATTGGCTAGAGTCTAATGTAATATTATCCAAAACAAACAAAGTAGTACCATTATTAAGCCAACGAATGTCAGTAGATGAAAAATTTCATGATTCTTTAGTAAAAGAAGTTATTGCATCCTGATCATCAGTTTCAAGCTCCCAAGGTCAAACAATACGATCAAAATATGTTGCTTTAACATTATTTTCCAATCAAACAATACTCGTTGTAATTTTTACTTTATCTCAGCTAAGGAGAGCTCAATCATTTAAATCTTTGTATTGTTTATAAACACTAATAGAGTTGTTTCATGAAAGTTGAAGCAAATTCCTATATCAAATTGATTCCAAAGATATTCATGATTCGTAACTTGGGATATATTGAACTGGTGCTGCCGAAAATACATCTTTGATACTATCATAAGCGAGTTGCTGAGAATAACTAGACATAGCAGAGACAAAAGTTCCTATATCAAAATCTTCTCCAACAGGAATATCAAGATCATCAGGCAAGTCTCATCATTGACCATCAGACTCTTCTGTCGAATCAGATTGGTTTTCTATAATCCAACCCTTAACATGGATCATGCTATCATCCTGAATATAAAAATCAGGATCAACAACAACTCAATAACTTTTTACTAATTTAATATTATTTTTTTGTCTTTCATACCAATCATCATCACAAGCATAAGGCAAAGTAGACACATAATTTATTTTTCCACTTTTTGCTCATCCATAAAATATTTTAATATCTCAAACCAAATCGTTGGTAACAATATCAATATTTTCATCCCTATCCATGTCTTCAAAAAACAATTGTTGTAATCAAGCAACAGATTCTGGATTTTGTTGAATTTTAGTACTATCAACGTTTATATTCAAACATATCATATTTCCATCAACATCGACAACTCATTTATCATTTCTATATACTCTCAATTGATCACTATTGGTCCAAATCAAAATATCCGGATAATTATTTCCATCAACATCTCCAACAAAGACATCCTTTATGCTATCAGCCAAACGTATAAGATCTTGCATATTAGTATACGGGTGAGTTCAACCATAATTTTTCAAAAGTTTTATTGTTCAATCCGTAAATACTGTCAAAATATCTTTGAGTCAATCATTATTAAAATCTGTGTCAATTACCTTAAATATAGATTTTGATGGATTTGTATAAAGTTGTTCTCCAATACCTAAATCCATAGAAACCGAAGAAATTTCATTATTATCAGAAATTCTCGTCAAGAGAGGATCTCAAAAGTTTATCAAAAAATGTGATCCAAAAGGAATCGTAGATTCTCCAACCGATTTACCACCTGCAAACAAAGTGATATTTTTAAAATCAGATCTAAATCAAACACCTAATTCATAATCATTACTATCTTCTATAGACAGAAATCATTCTTTTTCAAAAACTCACAAAACATCAATTATTCAAACTCATTTTTTTCAATTAGTTGATCCTTCTGCAAAAGTAATAGTTTTATCATAATTAACCATATTATAAAGTACAATATCAGAAGAAGAAAGACTATTTGACGAATTTCTTACAAAATACAAACTTCAGATTTGTTGATCTTCATAAAGAACATTCCAGACATTGTATCACTGTTTCATGCTTTCTGATAGAACAATTTTCAATCAAGGATTCCATATATTATTTTTAAAATCAAGAAGCATTTGACCACTAAAAGAGAAGGTTGTATCAGTAATTTCTATATCTTTGATAGCATCATTTTTTTCAAAAAACAAAGCTGCTGAATTTTTAGCAGAAAATACCTTTACAGAATCTAATGGTTTTTCAGAAGAAAAAAGAGAAATATCTTTCACAGAAAACAATGAAACATACCCAACATTTTGAATCTCACCAATCAAAGAATCTGACTCGATTTTTAAAGAAGCTTCACGATTAGAAAAATTATAAATTTGACCATTATCAGTAACAATACTAGCAAATCTTTTTATACGAGAAACATCATTTGTTTGTGTAGTAACCGAAAGAAGTTTTTGAGAAGAATGTACAATATTTGGAACATAATTAGGATTCTTAGCATCAAATGTCCACATATCTCACCAATCAGAACCAAAAAGATTGAGATACATAACATTGAGATTTTTTTGCGGCAGGAATGTCTCTTGAACAATAATTTTTTTATAAGCTGGTGATTGATCAGCAAGATCTATTCAATCTATAAACGCATATATATAGCTAATTCATCACTGATCTTTTGCTGAAGCAGAAAATGAATAAGGTTCATTTTTTACTGAAACTGTTTTTGTAGGAAAATCCAACGATCATAAAGATCATATTTTCAATACAGTTGTACCAGAAACAAGGTTTCACCAAGTATCAGAAACAAAAAACGATCAACTAAAAGTGTCTCAAACATTGTAAATATCAGTTTCTATATTCATAGAAACATTGTATGCCTTTCATGGGTTTACGGTAACAGGGATAGTAATTGGATCAAGACCTGGAATTTGAAGAGATAGTTCATCACTTCATGCACGATAATTTGGCATTAAAAAGACAACCTGTTGTGATTTTTGCAAGAAATACGTATTTAGAGGAACAAACGCTCCAGAAGAAATAATTCATGGAGTAAGGAGTCCATTTTTGCTGGTAATAGAAAATGGCGTTTGTAATTCAGAACCATCTTGAGCACGCAAAGAAACAACAATTCTTGGAACACTAGAAAACGTAGAATCAATTCACGTAAGTGTAAATGATAACGATCATTTCAATGAATTATTTTCGTACAAAGTACGATTGCCATAAGCTATTTTAAAATTACCTGGTGTCACCAAAATATTTTTTTGAGTCGAAACAGTCCCTCACGTAAGGAAAATTGTTACATTAGTCGGCCTTTGAACACGAGGTGCTTGATAAACAAATGTTGTATCAAAATCAAAGAATTCTGCACTTTTTGGAGACAAGCCTCATTTTCACATAAATTCTCAATTACCTGTAGATACATAAACAAAATAAGATTCCAATGTTCTTTTAACAACTTTTCCCGAAAAATCTGCTGCATTCATCCAAACAGGAAGTTGAGATCACGCAAGTAATTTTGTTGTAGGGGTATCCAAAGAAATAGTTTTAATTTTTGGTCAAGAAATATTATCTCAAGTAATCATAATAACATTTGTTCCAGAGAAATCAGCTCAAGGATCTTCTTGATCTTCAGGATTGAAAACTTTTTTCATAGAGTTTTTCCAATCATTAAGAGATGCTTCGAGTCAAGACAGAAATTCACCAAAAGAAGGTCAAACCTCCATAGATACATCAAATTTTATAGACGAAGGAAATGTTGATAACCAACACTCAAAAGCAGTTACCCAAGGCATTTTTCATTTCCCTTGTTTTTGTTTTAAATCAAACAATAATTCTGTATAACTAGAGTCTATTCAACATTGAGCCTTCGTAGTTGTGTATACTTCATTTTGGGACAAAACAGAATCTTCTATAAGCGTATTTGAAACTATTGGTTTTTGTTGAGCTTTAATTTGTTTTATAAATGCTGGCATTTCTGATGCAGAAATATAATCAGCCCTATCAGAATTTATATAAGCAACTTCATATCAGGATGCATTGTATGTTGGTGTTATTAACGCTCACTGATCTGGATGCTGAGTAAGATATCATGAAAGAACATACGATATTTTTTTATTAAGATCAAACGCTGTTCTTATAGCATCCAAATCCTTATCAACATATGACTCATTCTTTTTAGAATATACGGGAAGCGTTTGATAATACATCAATTCAGCCAATTCAGAAATACGTTGATTTCCAATCAAAGAAACAAAAAAATCTTCCGATAACAGTTTTGTTGTACGGTTTTTCGGCGTTGCTAAAGAATCTGTATTTTCAAGAAAATCAAATGCAGAAAAATTACTAGTATAATATTGTTGACGCTTTTGTTCTTGTTTATTAAGAAGTTGATTGTATTCTTTTGCTTTACCAACCAGATATTCACGAATTCATTGTTGAATTTCTGGAATTGTCTTTAAAATCAAATTAGATCATTCTTGTTTATAAACAGAAACATCATAGATATTCGGATAGACAAAGGTTACTACATCACCACCAAGACCTTGAAAAGTAATGTTTCTTGGCCCATCAATTGGTCTATCTTGAGTCGTTTGATTAAGTCATTTAACATGAGTAAGTGGTGGTATTTCATTTACCTTTTCTATTGTGTTTATATTTGATCTAACCAACGGTATATCTAATAAAAATCATTCTTCATTATTAGCAGCTTGAAAAGCCAATTGAATTGAGTCAATAATTTTAATTTCTATAGACACCATTTCTCAATCAATTTCTTCTATAACAGACGTATATTTTAATAATGGAAGAACCTGAGATACCTCATTCAAAGAAATAACCATCTCATCAATTTTATCACAAACCTGTTTATAATTATTTGTACATCAACAATAATTTGGCAGCAAAGATGTTCAACAGTTTTGCAACTTATTAATATCGCCCTTTTTAGAAACAAGCAATCATGTAGCAAATTTTTGGTTTTCTATCTGTGAATAAAGTCAGGTAATTTGAGCAAAAGAGCTTGGCAAAGATTTATATTGGGATTCTATGATAGCTAATCATGACAACAATTCATTGCTCCATCCCGAAAGAAATCTGGTTTTTTGGTTGTACAAAGTTTCTGTTTCCTGTATAACATCAAAATAAGAAAGCACTAATCAAAAATTCAATGCTGGTAAAATATCAGAGCTATCTTCCAAAGACGTAAATACTCATGAAAATGTTTCAATATATTGTTGTTTTCCTGTTTGAGAAAAAATATTTTGGAGTCCAGACAATAAAGCTGCTGATCACGTAGCATTTGATACAACAAAAGCATTTATACCAGAATTTATTTTTTTATGTTCCGACAACAGTAATTTTAAACCAGAAGAAGCATCTCCAAAAGAAAGTTTTGATTGTTCTTTCAGTACATCTATATTTTCGCTTAGATAATCATAATGTTTCCAAAACAATCATTCTTTGGAAAATTCATTTTGGTAAGTACCATTTATTTGTGCTGGTGTTGGTGATGTATTTTTTATCCTAGAGTCGACTGTTTTATAGGTATATTTATATGTTTCTCTTGATTTATCACCTTTACACCTTCATCAAATAGTTTCAGAAGATTGTCGACCTTTTTCTTTTCAATTTACATTAATAATAATTTTCCAATCACTTGTCATACTAGATCTTTTGTTCCAGATAGCAAAATAATTAAAATTATCGTATCCTGTCCATATTCTCGATGTACCACTAAGCATTTTATAACCACCGCTTGATACATAAACACCATCAGGGTAATTATCCGTAGAACCTTTAATATATTTAGGATAATCTATTTTTCAAAAACGATCGTTCACTTTAACAAGAGAAGCATATTCTTTATTTCCGGAAAAAGAATAAGCAGAAACATTTCAAGTTTGAACCACCAATGATCATCACACATCATAAACAGGAAACATTGCTGACTTATAATTATATTGTTTCAAGACATATTCGGGAATATCAGCAGATAGTTTTGAAGAATCTAAATTCAAACTAGAAGCTCACCCCCATCATCTAATTGAGAAATCTGCTATTGATTCATATGTATCTCAGATTCACTTTGATTGTTTTGTCATACAAAAAATATGAAACCAAGAAAGAAACCACTTACTACAAGAAATTTCTTTTTTTTCTTTAATTTTATTTTCACTATACGTATCATAATCTGTTGCCGCTGACATCAAATTATATCATCTATTTGCATCAATCTGAGTAGAAAAAAGATTATTACTAGATCAAAGAGATTTGTTGTTTGATGAATTATATCAAGTATTCACAACAGCAACACCAGAAAAAGTATCCAAATTTCTAAAGGTACCTCTATATGTACTAAACTGCTGAGCAGAAATTATATCTCCTGCATACGTACCAAAATAATAGTTATTATAAACATCACTTATTGTTGTTTCACACCACTGTACAGGAACCAACAAAACCCTTCTTTTCTCTGTTTTAAAATTTTGATGAGTATATTGCGCAATAACTGGCAACGTCATATATAAACGATCCTTTTCTATTTTCTCATCCAATGCTTTTTCCATAGCATCATTAAAAGAAACTATCAGCGGAGATAATCATTTACCAGGATCTCACAATGTAAGCGTATCTTTCAAAACTATTTTATGAAGATGAGAATCCATACCATCAAGCCATACTCCACTTCATGTTTTTTTATACCATCTAGCAGCAGCTTGCGAATTATCTTTCATCGCCGAAAGAAAAACACCCGGATACAAATTTTCATATCATTTCAAAAATTCTTTTATAACAGACAATAGCATCGTAGTAGGAACTTTTGGAGATCATAAAGCATCCAAAGACGATTGAGATTGTGATGCAATTTGGGTTAATTGGGGATTATCTTTGGAAATATTTGACAAAGAAGACACCAAATCTCCCATACTATTGTTTTGGACTTGTTTAAAATAATCTAGCATCAAATTGGTAAATCTATGATAACCAATATCTTCTGTAAACAAGAAATTATTAACATAAAAAGGAAGTGTGTCATTATCAAAAGTTGTTTTCATAGCAACAAAATCATCATACCACATAAGTGGAGCTACAAAATCTTTTGGAGAATCCGCATAGGTTTTTAATTTCTTAAAATAATCATTATATTTTATAGAATCTGATCAAAAATTTATTATTCAATGCCAAATTTCAGCCTGCCCTCTAGGATTATTGTTATATACAAAAAATTGCTGATTAACATCATAGATAAATTGTTGGTCTTCAAAATCCACATAAGGAAAAATTGTCGGATAAACAAATCAATTGTTTTGTACAACAGGCAACGGAATATCTCAAATCAAAACGGTTCAAAGCAAAGTTGAAGTTTCTCATTTAACTCAATCAAAATAGATATTTTCAAGCATTCTCACCAAATCAATAGCTTTGAAATTTTGAATATTGATAGGTAAAACAAGCGCTTTTGAGTTAGATACACGTTGCTGAATATAATCAGTAGCATACCATTCTATACTACTTTTAGAATTTTGATAAATATCCTTATCTACAAAAACTGCTACCAAATTAGTTCTATTAAGCGGATTTTCAGCAAAAACACCTCAAAAATCAACAAAAAACCAACTTTGTAAAAAGTAAGATAAAGAATATATAAGTAGCAAAAGTCAAATCAAAGGCCTTTTATGTAAAAAATACATACTTGTTTTCCAAGATAAAACTTATGAACAAAAAGACAACAAACAATACATCACAACTATACAAAAACAAAATCAAAAATAAACAAAAAATCAGATTTTCTATGCGTTTTCAAATTGACAATTAATATTAAATGTATAGATATAGAGAAGTATAGACCAAAGAGAAATCGACTTTTCTACTTTGCAACTATTTAATCATACCACTATTAACATATGAACGAGCCACTTTCTTCGCTTCTAAAGCCTCAAAATTTAGATGAATGTATAGGACAACAACATCTTATCTGACTTAGGAAACCTATACGCGTTTTCCTCGAACAAAAAAAATTCCTTCCATGCTTTTTCGAAGCCCTCCAGGATGTGGAAAAACCACAGTAGCTAGAGTAATAGCAAACATTCTTGAAGCAGAAACATTTTTCTTATCAGGAGTAACGAGCAAAAAAGAAGACCTCAAACAGATATTAGCACAAGCAAAAACCAATAAACAATATGGCAAAACTACGATCATTTTTTTGGATGAAATCCATCGCCGAAACAAGGCTCAGCAAGACACTTTACTCCCTTATGTAGAAAAAGGCGATATCATCCTTATTGGCGCAACCACAGAAAATCCAAGTTTTTCTATCAATAGCGCCCTACTTTCTAGGTCAAGAACTTTCGTGTTCGAGAGATTATGAGAAGAAGATATAATAACATTTATTAAAAACAATCGACCAAAAGTTCTGAATTCTCATCAGGGAATTATTGCATCCGACGAAATTATTTCCTACATCGCAAGACTTGGAAACGGAGATTTAAGAAATAGTTTAAATATTTTGGAGGCGACAATTTTTTTGAAAAAAACAGGAGAAATAACAGTAGAAGATATAAAAATTGCAGGCCAAAAAAATCTCTATTACGATAAAAACGGTGAAGAACATTACAACATCATTTCAGCTATCCACAAATCACTTCGCGATAGCAATGCTGACACAGCATGTTATCGAATTGAGAGAATGCTCGCCGGCGGGGAGGACCCGCTCTACATAGCGAGGAGATTACTCCGCTTCGCATCAGAAGACATTGGCCCCGCCGACAACAATGCCCTCCTTCTCGCAAATCAAGTCTATGATGCCGTCCATAAAATAGGTATGCCAGAATGTAATATTTTCTTAATACAACTAGCTCTCTATTTAGCAAAAGCACCAAAAAACAATATCACCTATAAAATTTCTCTAGAAACCAAAGCAGATATAGAAAAATACGGAAATCTACCAGTACCTATGGATATCAGAAACGCACCAACCAAATTTATGCAAGAATTATGATACGAAAAAAATTACGAATACGCACATAATCAACCAAACAAAAAAACAAACAACCAGCATTTTCCCAATGAATTACAAGGAAGAACTTACGGAGAATAAGAATACTTGAAAAAGCACTACAAGTAATTAAAATGAGATCACTTTATATTCTTATTTTTTCTCATGAAAAAATTAATTGCTTGAGCAATACTTGCAGCAAGCGTATTATTAATAGGTTGTTCAAAAACAGAAGACACTACTACACAAGAGACAACAATAGAATGAAAAAATGTTTTCAATTGAACGGTTAAAGATTTACTTAAAAAAGGTGAAAACGTAATGTGTTCTTTCACTTTTGAAGACGAAAAAACAAAGGAGGAATGAACAATTTATATTCATCAATGAAAAATTAAAAGTACGTGAAAAGTTTAACTAAAACAAGAAAAAACAGTTATGGAAGCATACATTATAACAGATGATGAATATACCTATACACGAAGTAACCTCCAAAAAGACCAATGAGCAAAATTTAAAAACCTAGACATAACAAACGAACAACAATACAAAGAAGATCCTCTAAACGAAAAACAACTACAATTCGTTTGTGAAAAAACAGACATTGATGATAGCATGTTTATCGTACCTACAAACATAACGTTTATGGATATAACAGATTACCTGATCAACAAATAAGCAAAAATGGAGCAAATG
>CAZZEA010000004.1:0-13810 GCA_964652925.1 uncultured Candidatus Peribacteria bacterium
TCATACAGATCACTCCATTTCCATCTCTATCAGTTTATTTAACTCTCAAGCATATTCTAGTGGTAATTTTTTGACTACTGAAGAAAAAAATCAATTTACTATCATAGCAATAGCTTTCTCTTCATCTATTCCGCGAGATGTAAGATAAAAGATTTCATTATCATCAACTTTTCCTGCACTTGCTTCATGCGCAATAGTTGATGTTTTATTATCACAAACAATATCAGGAATTGTGGTAGAAACCGATTGATCATCCAAAAGCAAAGCATCACATTCTGTATGATTTGTAGAATTCTCTGCATTTTTTGTTATTTTTACCAATCATCTATAGGTAGAAATTCCTCAATCTTTTGCTATTGTTTTTGAAATTATTGTTGATGATGTGTGTTTGCCTATATGAATAGCTTTTGATCAAGTATCTTGATTCTGTCATTTTCCTGCGACAGCGATACCTAGCATATCTGTCTTGCTGTAATCTCCTTTTAAAATACTACAAGGATACAACATTGTTGTACAAGATCACATATTTCCATTAACCCATTCCATATATCCAGACTCCTCTACTATAGCTCTTTTGGTATTGAGATTATAGGTGTTGGTTGATCGATTTTCAACTGATGAATACTTCATTTTTGCGTTTTTACCTACAATAATTTCTACCAATCCTGCATGAAGCGATGCTTTATCAAATTTTGGAGCTGAACATCATTCAATGTAAGATCATTTTGCATCATCTTCTAAGATAATAAGGGTATGTTCAAATTGTCCTCCAGCATACGTATTCATACGGAAATATGCCTGGAGCGGGTCGGATAATTGGACTCACTTTGGAATATAGATAAATGTTCACCCGCTCCACACAGCACCGTGTAATGCGGCAAAAATATGATCAGTAGCAGGCACTATCCTCATAAAATATTTTTTCACTAACTCCGGGTGACTTCGTAGTGCCTGGGGCATATCTTCAAAAACCACTCCCTTGACAGCTCGTTGTTCTTTGATTTTATGATATACATTGAGCGAGTCGTATTGTCCTCAAGCTCCAGAAAGATATTTTTGTTCAGCTTCTGGTATTCCTAATTTTTGAAATTTTTCTTTGATTTCTTCAGGAACATCTTCTCGATTATTTGCATATCATTCATAATCTTTGCTCGGTTTTGCATAATAGACAATATCATCTAAATTAAGGTTTTTTAGGCTAGGACCTCGTTTTGGATATGACATTTTTTGAAATTGCGCAAAACATTTTAATCTGTGTTTCAACATCCAATCCGGTTCATTTTGAGCAGCAGAAATTTGTCTTACTGTTTGCTCTGTAAGTCCTTTAAGAAGTATTTCGTATTTAATATTATCAGCTGACTCTAAAGTATTTTTGAGAGACATATATATTCTTTTTAAAAAATAGATATTCTCCTTTTAGGATTTTCTAATGGTTTTTCAAATCTAATTCATTGATTTTTTAAAGCAAATAGATATCATTTTGATACAATAAAATTATATATAAAATGATACATTTATTTAAAAGGAAAAAAGATTCTCTGGTAAAAACTCCAGAAGAAGTAGGAAAAATCATTTTGGATGCTTATAAAAAAGCAAAAAATGATGGTAAGTTCAAGAGTAAATTGCTTGTTGCAAGAAGAGAAAATTAATATAAAATAAGTATGAAGATAGACCCTTTTTTTATATTCGATCCGATTCTTGTTGAGAAATATCTTGAAAGTATTATTTTTCCATCAGTACACTATGAAGTTTTTATTTCTCCATCTCAAATCAATATTACGAAGAAACAGGAATAACCCCTATAGAGATCTCTTATATTAAGAGGTCTTTTTTAGAAAGCAAATACGTATTGACTTTTAATTTTAAATACATATTAACAACCCGCTAATAAAAAAATCAAAAAAAAGACTATGATAACAAAAACAAAATCAGACTTTTTTTCTCTTGAACAAACTGTTTCAATTATTGAAAATGCGTTTCATCAAGCAGAGGCCAAAGATCATTTTGAGAATAACTGCGTTTCCGCTGTAAAACCAGAAAGAGGACAAATTATTATTCAGCCAAGGAATTGTTTCTGTTATAATGCTACCGCTGTTAAAGAAGCTCTTTTGAAAAAATTCTCACCTGAACGATACACCCTTACTGTTACCTGTTTTATGGTAATAATTAGTAAAAAAATACTACGATAAATTATAGACCTGTTTTATCAAAAGCAGGTCTTTTTTTATATTTGACTTATTTATTTAAATAATTATTATTAGTCTGTTTTTAAATAGTATATTCATTTACGAATCATGGAAAATTCAATAGATATTTTGGATGTAGAAAATAAACCCAAAAAAGAACAACAATATAAATATAATCAGCTACTTTCAGATCAAGAAATATATACTATTCTTTGAAAAGCAAAAAAGCTCAATTGATGAGAAAATTTTCATGAAATTTTTTCTGTTTTATCAGATATTGTTTATAATCTTTATACTAATATAAAAAAAACTCCAAAATATGATGCTGATGCTATTTGGAATTTATCTCCAAGACAAACCCTTTCCAAATGAGAAGTCTTTTTTATGAATACCTGTTTAGAATATTCTTTGCTTACTCTCCAATATATGAAACAAGCTGGATTTAAAGATACAAAATTAGTTATCAACGAACTATCTACTTCTTATCCATGATTCTATAAGCTTCATTTTGGTGTAGAATGAATTCATGAAAACCAAACATATTATATAGATCATCAGCGTAGAAATACTGTAGTTTTAGGACAAGGAGAATTTGTAAGTAATTATTCTGATGTAAACGAATCTGTACTTAATACTATTGTTATTCCTTGAAACATGATATCTATAGATGACACTTTCCCAGAATTATGTACCAATTGATTTATTACTTTAAAATATTTTTCTCCTAAATTACTCTCTATTTTTAAAGAAAAATTTCAAAAAGACAATACTCCTGAAGAACGGGAGCATTGATTTATTAAAAAAGTTGTTCATCCAAACAAACCAGAAATTATTATAAAAAACTAATTAAATCCGTTTTCTTTAATTTCATCAACTAACCTTTGATCTCCTTCTTGAATTATTTTTCCATGTTCCAAAACAATTATTCTATCTACAGGAACATACTCCAAAATTGTAAAAATATGAGTAATAATAATGAAGGTATTTCCAGATTGATTTTCTTCTGCTATCAGTCTTGCAACTGTTTTAAATGCGTCTACATCTAATCCACTATCTATTTCATCCAAAATAATGTATCTTGGCTGTAATAATTTGATTTGTAAAATTTCTAATTTTCTTCTTTCTCCTCCACTAAATCATACATTGAAATCTCTTCGTAAAAACTCTTTATCTAAATGAAGTTCTTGAAATAACGGTTCTATAATTTTTTTGAACTGAAGAAACGATAATGATTGCTGTATTTTTGTGTTGTAAATTGTCCTCAAAAACTCAAATAATTTTAATCCTGGAATTTCTGGAATATGTTGAAAAGCCAAGAAAATTCAAGCTTGTGCTCTTTGATTTGGGGTCAAATCTTTTATCGATGTATTTTCTAATAAAATATCTCCCGATGTTATACTATATTTTGGATTTCCCATAATAGTCATAGCCAAAGAGGATTTTCATGACCCATTTTTGCCCAAAATACAATAATTTTTTCAAAGTTCAAATTCCAAAGATATATTATCTAATAAATTTTTTTCCTCAATATTGATACTAAGATTTTTTATTTTAAGCATAAACAATAATTTATAATTAAAAAAATATAAGTAATACGTATTTTATTCGTGACATAATATGTATTGAATATATAATATAAATCAATAATAAATAGTCTGATTTTTTATATTATTATCAATAATTTCATGAGAACGTTACTTACTTGGGTTTTTATATTTATTTTTGGTTTTATTGTAGGAGCTGGAGTTGGATTTAAAGTTCTAGAAGGAGTTTCATCTGATCTTCTTTTGGAAGCATGGGATAATTCGTATGCTCAATTTCAACAAGCATATCCCGGAAGTACAGCACAACAACAGCTTGATCAAAAAGTAGATGAACAAAAACAAATTCTTATGGAAAATATTAAAGATGGATTAAAAGACCAGCTTATGAATATATTTTCTCTTGGAGAGACAAAAAGTGTAGAAAATAAATAATTTTTTTAATGAGTTTCTTCTTTTTCATGGAGTTTGTGCATCTGGTATTGTTTATTCTCCATAAATTTTTCTATATCAAAACCATATTCTTCAAGCATCAATGAGGTATGATCAACTCCTATATAATGAGGTAAAATTACATAGTCAGCACCTTGTTCGTATAATTTAATTGCTTCTTGAATATAATTTGCAACCAAAATAAGAATCAGATTTTTATTGTGTTTTTTCATTGTCTTTAATAAGACCATATTTTCATCAAATTTTTTGATACTACTGATAATCATTTTTGTCTCTTTGACATTGAGTTCTTCCAAAAAATCGATATCACTCGCATCACCATAAATACAGTGCTTTCCTTCGTTATGTAATGCTCATGTAACTGAAGGATTTTCATCAATAATAACTACAGATCCCCTTGTATGAAGATGTTTATAAAGATTACTTCCAAATCTTCCATATCCAAATAGCATGATATCATATCCTAATTTATTTATTTTTTTACTTGGTTTATTTCGCATTCAAGGGAAATATTTTAACAACATTTTACACTTTTCATATATTTTTTCTCCGTAGATAATATAATAACTCGATCCGGTGATTGTCACCAATCCAACAATTGTTGCAACTATTTGTAGGTTCGGATCTGTGATAACTCCTGAAGCAACTCCCATACCAATTAAAATAAAAGAGAATTCACTAATTTGTCCCAAAGATATTCCCGTTAAAAAGTTATTTTTTTTAGTATGCCCCATAAATCAGAGTAAAACTGTAATAATTAATGGTTTACCAATAAGAACAAACACAGATAAAAGAAGAATTTGAAGAATATTAATATCAGAAGAAAAATGAACATGAGATCCCAATAATACAAAAAATATTACGAGGAAAAAATCTTTTATCGATTTTATTCTACTTGTTATTTCAAATCTATATGATGAACTAGCCAAACTTACTCCTGCAGCTAACGCTCCTATTTCGACACCAAATCATAAATAATAAAACAATGCTCACAAAACAAAACATCGTCCAATAGAAAACAAGAAAAGAAACTCTTGAGATTCTGCTATTTTTTTGGTTATTCTTGGAATAAGATATTTACTTACCACTATTAATCCACCAACTAACCCGATCAATTTTGCAGCAAGAATAAGGACAATAGACCAATTTCCTCCTTCTCCCATATTTGTTATACTTGCTATTCCCAACATCATAATCATTACAATAATATCTTGAACGATTAAGATTCCAATAGATTGTCTTCCAAATGTAGATTCCATCTCTTCTTTGTCTCAAAGTAATTTCAAGACAACGATAGTACTACTAAAAGAAAATCAGACTCCTATATATATTGATGTAATAAGATCAAATCATAATAGCATAGATAATGCAACACCAATAAGAGAAGTTATAAGAACTTGTAAAAATCAGGTTATTATTGATCTTTTCCCAATATCCTTAATAAGTGATGGATTTAATTCCATTCCCACCATAAACAAAAGAAATGCTATTCCAATATTCGCAAAAGCTTGGAAACTTTCATTTCCTTGTAAAACATTGGGCAACAATATGGTCAATGCAGTTCCTGCAATAATATATCAAATAATCATAGGCTGTTTTAACACTTTCATAATTCCTAAAGTAACAAGAACCACAGCAAGCATAATTGCTAATGCTCAAAAGATTTGTTCAGACACTTTTGTATAGTTAGTAAATAAAATATACAATTAATAATATCTGAAACTTGTTTTTTTGTCAAATTTTTATTGACTTTTTTCTTTTTTATAAAAAAATCACAGAAAAATCTGTGAAATACATCGTTTATTTTAATTTGTTGGTATTAATACACCTTTTCTTTCATACTAAATACAAACTCGTTTACTTCTTTCGTAGTTCAATCGTGTTTCTCGTTGATGTCTTTTGCGCGAGAAATAATTTCTTCAATATCCCGTTCGTTATACCCATTTTCTCTAAGTTCTCGTTCTAGTTGTTTAGTATCAATCAAAGGCATTTGTTTGCTTTTTTTCATGGCCATGGGGGTTAGAAAATAAAGCTCTATTTAATATTATCTTTTTTTGTAATTTTTCAAGTGTATTTTTGGTGAAAACAAAATAATTTCCTATTATTTATTGACTTTGTACTTTTTATTTTTATATTCAATATTGAAGTCGGTTATTTAATTTTTTTTATCCGATTTTTTGAAAACAAAATAACTAAAACACTAACATAAAACATAAAAGTTATGGTAAAATCTGATGTAATCCTTGGTCTTCAATGGGGAGACGAAGGTAAAGGAAAGATTGTTGACTGTCTTTCTATGAGAAATCAATATGATGGCACTATCCGATTTCAAGGTGGTGCAAATGCTGGTCATACTTTGGAATTTGATAATTCTAAAGTAGTCCTTCATATTATTCCATCCAATATCTTTCAAAAGGGAACTCAAAGCATTATTGGAAATGGAGTTGTTCTTGATCCTATTATTTTTATGCAAGAAATTTTGGATCTTCTTACAAAATTCCCTCAATTCTCTATCGATGAACTTTTGAAAAAAATCATTATTTCAAAGAATGCTCATATTATTTTACCCTCTCATAAACTTCTTGATCGTTATCAGGAAGAAAAAAAAGGGAAAAATAGATGTGGAACAACCCTCAAAGGGATTGGTCCAACATATGGCGATAAAATTCATCGTATTGGATTTAGAGTAGAAGAAATTAAAGAAAAAGATTTTGAAGAAAAAGCCAAAAAACTTTATTATGAACATCTCTCTACAATATCTAGTAAGTTTCCCGAAATGGTCTTTGATCTAGATATTAAAATACTTTTTCAACAGTGGCTGGATGCTCTTCAGTTCCTCAAAAAATTACCTATTATTGATACTGCAATGTATCTTCATTCGGCCATTAATGATGGTAAGTTTTATTTAGGAGAAGGCGCACAAGGGACGTTTCTTGATATTGATTTTGGAACATATCCAATGGTTACTGCTTCAAATACCACTATTGGTGGTTTTGTTTCAGGAACAGGATTAAATCATAAAAACATCCGAAAAGTGTATGGGTTATTCAAAGCTTATACAACCCGAGTTGGAGAAGGTCCATTTCCTACTGAACTCTTTGATCGTACTGGTGAACTTATTCAAAAAAAGGGAAATGAATATGGTTCAACCACAGGTCGTCCGCGAAGATGTGGTTGGCTTGACCTGGTTATGCTTAAATACGCATGTTTGCTCAACGGCATAGATGAACTTATTATCTCGAAAGCTGATGTATTGAATAGTATTAACGGAATAAAGGTTTGTGTTGCTTATAAAAATGATTACCACTTTCCTGATGAAAAGGCAAAACCTATTTATCAAAAAGTTCGTGGTTGGAAATCTTTGATCAATAAAAATGGCAAACTATCAAAAGGGTTTTCTACCTATATCAAGTTGATTGAAGAATATCTTGGTATTCCTATAACAATTATTTCCACTGGTCCTGATCGAAAAGATATTATCTGGAAATAAATTGTAGCGTAAAACTGATTAAACCTATTAGATTATTTCTGATAGGTTTTTTTGTTAATTTCTTTTGTTTTTGTCAAGGACTAACTCCTCTATTATGCTTGAATTAATGCTTATTTTCCTTATATTATTTGTCGTTCGTGATTTTTTATTTGTTAAAATTTTTTTATGTCAGAATCGACTCCTCTACTTTGAACTATTGTTCAACATCCTATAGAAACAGAAATTAGTGATTCATATATTAATTATGCGATGTCTGTTATTTCTTCTCGTGCCTTACCAGATACGAGAGATGGATTTAAACCAGTTTTGAGAAGAATTTTGTACGCAATGTACCAAATGAATAATTTTTATAATCAAAAACATAAAAAATCTGCGAGAATCGTTTGAGAAGTAATGTGAAAATATCATCCTCATGGAGATAGTAGTATTTACGAAGCAATGGTACGTATTTCTCAACCATGGTCACTTAGATATCCTCTTGTAGATGGACAAGGAAACTTTTGATCCATTGATGGAGATAGTCCAGCTGCGATGAGATATACGGAGGCAAGACTTACAAAATTAGCAGAAGAAATGCTTGCTGATATAGAACAAGATACTGTAGATCGAAGACCAAACTTTGATTGATCTTTGCAAGAACCAATTATGCTTCCTACAAAATTTCCAAATCATCTTTGTAATGGAACTATGGGTATTGCGGTTGGTATGGCAACAAATATGGCTCCTCACAATCTCAATGAAGTTTTGGATGCATGTTTGTTACTTTTGGAAAAAGAAGGAAAAGAAATAGAAATAACAGATGAAAATTGACAAAAAATAAAATCAAAGTACAGTGTTTCTATAGATGATATTATGGAAATAATTAAATGACCAGATTTTCCTACATGATGAACTATCTTTGATTCAAATAATATCAAAGAGGTATACAAAAGAGGAAAATGAGGTATCGTAGTTAGATGAAAAACACATGTAGAACAAGGAAAACATGAATCTATTTTGGTTGTAGATGAGATACCTTACATGGTCAATAAATCTTCGCTTGTTTCAAAAATTGCAGAATTAGTGGTTGATAAGAAAATAGAAGGAGTTACCGATATTAGAGATGAATCTAGCAAAAATATAATCAGAATTGCTATTTATTTAAAAACTGGAGTTGATCCTGATCAAATTTTGGTGCAATTATTTAAATACACAGAACTTCAAAGTAATTTTAATGTAAATAATGTAACTTTGGTTGAGCAAGCAAAACAGCCAAGACTTTTGAATATAAAAGATCTTCTTGTGGAATATGTTGTTTTTAGAAGACAAGTTGTTTACCGCAGATCTGTATTTCAATTAAACAAGGCCAAAGATAGATTACATATTTTGGAAGGTTTGCAAAAAGCTATTAGTATTATTGATGATGTGATTGATACAATTAAAAAATCGCAAACTAAACCAGAAGCTAAAGACAATTTGATGGAAAAATTCTGATTTTCTGAAATGCAAGCAGAATATATTTTGATGATGAGATTGCAATCGTTGGTTGGACTAGAAATTCAAAAAATTATTGATGAAATAGAAGAAAAGAAAAAACTTATTGAATATCTTGAGGGAATTATCTGAGATCCTATCAAACTTGATGGAGTTATTAGAGAAGAAATAGAATATATGAAAGATAAATATGGTGATGAAAGAAAAACAAAACTTTCACAAGATTTGAGTGTATACAATATTGCATCAAGTTTGAAAGCTTTCAAAGATGCTGCTGATAAAATAAAAGAAGATGTGATTGTATGGATTGGAAACGACTACTCTATGAGAGTTCTTTATCAAAGTAGAATTCAAGTAATACCTGATGAAACTCTTGATTTAATATATACACACAATCAAGACAAATTAATCATTATTACTGATATTGGAGAATTAGTAGTACAAAGACTCAAAGAATTTGGAAGTTTTGTAATGAAACAAAATGCAGTAAATCTCAAAGAACATTTTGGACTTAAAGGGAAAATCGTCTTTGCAAAAACGCTTCATTTTGAATTTAATTATCTCGTGTTCCTAACAAATAAAAACAGCATTAAAAAAACCAAGAAAGAACTTGTACTTTCATTCAAGAAGTTCCCTACAATTATTATGAAACTTGAGGATAAAGAAAAAATCCTTACAGTTTCTCCAGTAAATGACGGAGATCATTTGGGAATAATCACCAAGCAATGACGAGGATTATTCTTCAAATCAGATGATATTAGACCAATGGGTAAAACTGCTGGTTGAGTAAAAGCTATTGAACTTCAAGAAGGAGATGAAGTAGCTAACATGTTTATCCACAAAGACGAACCATTTATCTTGGTGCATTCTGATAAAAATGGTAAGTTACTTAGTCTTGAAGATCTTAAAATACGAAAAAGAGCAAGAAAAGGACAAGTAATTATGACAGGAAATGAAATATTAGAAGGAGGTATTAGTATCGTAGAATGAGCTATTAGAATCAGATTTAAAGATTGAGGCTTACAAACGCTTCATTCTAATAACATTCGTCTTGATGAACCAGAAACACCTCTTCATAAAATGGTTGATAAACATATCGATATTATTTATAGACCATGGGAAGAAAATGAAGAAAATTTAAAATATAAAGAAGAAAGAAAAAAAGCAGCAAAAGAAGGAGAAAAATTAGAACAATGATTGTTTGAAGATCCAAATGATAATGAAGAAAATGATAGTGAAGAAATACAAGATTCAGTAGAATAATTTTATACTTTCTTTTATATATTGCATGAAAAAGAATATTTTTTGGTCTATGATTGTAATAAATATAGTACTTATTTTTGTTTTTTTTGCTTTTATAATAAAAAATAGACCTGAAAAGCCTGAAAAACTTCAAAAAACTATTGATATACAACAACAACTTTTTGATGCTATTGAAAAGACTTCTGATATTGTTGTGCAAATAACCACAGAAGACGCAACAACATATTATCAAGAAGATTCTTATCAAAAAGATGATTTAATTGGTAAACAAACAATACAAAGAAAAGGAAATTGAATAATTATATCAAAAAAATGATATATTCTAACTAATAGTCATGTTGTAGATAATCCTAATTTAACTTATACAGTTACTACTACTGATAATAAAAGTTTCATTGTTAAAAAAATTTGGAAAGATGAATTGCTTGATTTAGCTATTTTATTTGTTGATGCTAAAAATTTACATTCTGAAGCAAATTTCATTGACATAGATACAGTTATCGATGTTTGAACTTTTGTTTTTGCTATTGGAAATCCTCTTTCTGAATATCCAAATACGGTTTCTTTCTGAATTATTAGTGGAAAATGAAGAAATTTACATACAGTTTCATCTGATAGCGATTATTATGTTTGATTTTATCAAACAGATGTTGCTTTGAATCCTGGTAATAGTTGATGACCATTAATTAATCTATCTTGAGAAGTTATTGCTATGATTACAGCAATTTCTCGTTGAGGAAATAACATTTGATTTGCTTTACCTTTAAACAGCTTATTTATAGCCAATACTCTTGATATTTTACAAAAACATCAAACGTTAATAAGACCTTATATGTGAATATCTTATAAAAATGCTGATAATTGAGCTATTATAGATACTATTTATCAAGATTCCCCTATTCAAGGTAAAATTGCTATTGGCGATGTTATTTTAGCAATAGATAATCATATTCTTTCACTTTCTACACCTCTTTTATACTATTTATATAGTTATAAACCCAATGATACAATTATCCTAAAAGTATTGAGAGATGAGCGTATTATTTCAATACCAGTTGTTTTAGGTCAAAAAACATTATAGTTATATATTCTTTGGTAAAAATGTAAATTTCTTTTTTCTGTATTATTGGGTCAATATTTGAAAAAAATCATTTTTTGAATATTCTTAAGTAATAGATGTTTTTTACTTTTATATATTCTGATAAATGAATTCTTATATTCCAGAACAACTACTTGATGAAATTGAACAACTTAAGGAACTTAACAAATTTGATGAGGCTATGAAAAAAATTAATAGTATTCTTGTTAGAGATCCTAGTAATGAAGACGCTCTTTTGCAACTTACTGATATACAATACAGACAATGAGAAATAGGAAAAGCAGCTAAGGCTATAGATTTTCTTAATGCTAAAAAAAATCATGAAGATCCTTTATGATTGTATATCAAATGAGTTCTTGAAATGGAAAAAAACAATTGGATAGATGCAAAAAAATATCTTAGAAGAGCTCTGGAATTAACAAAAGCTGAAAATCATGAAATTATTAGGTGTTATGGGCTTTGTGAATATTGGTATTGAAATAGAGAAAAATGAGTTAATCTACTTAAAGATTCATTTTTTATAAATAATAAAGATGCTGAAGTAATTTATAATCTTATAGAAATATATATATTAGAACAAAAGTATAAAAAAGCAAAAAACATGATAACTTATTTCTATAAAAACCATAAAAACCTACAAACCATCGATAAAGATTTAAATTATTATGAAAATAAAATAGCTTTGTTTAATAAATTTATTAAAACACAACATATGTTTACTCCTTCACATGTATAATTATGAAAATATTACATTCTATCTTTAAAAAAGATATTTACCATATCTTAAAATATCATTGGAAACAACTTTTAGGCGTTGGTATTCTTATTGGATTCCTTTTGTTTTTGTTAAATATATTTATATGAATATCTAGTTATACAAATACATTTAGCTATACGCTGAAAGGAAGATTAGGAATGTATTTTTATATTAAAGAAGCTTCAGAAACACAAGATATTACTTATAAAAAAATTATCGAACTTCAAAATAATCTTCAAAAACAAGGTTTAAAGGTTATGTTTTCATCAAAAGATGATGCTATGAAATTTTTAGAAAACAAACTTCCAGAAATTAGTCAGAATTTTGAAAAATTTGGTATTGATAACCCATTGCCAGCTACTTTATATGTAATGTTTTCTTCTCATAAAGAATATGAATTATTGAAAAAAACAATTCTTAAATATAAAGATATTATATTGAATACTAAAGATATTGATCCGTGAACAACAATTCAAAATCAAGAAAATAGAATCCTGAATATAATAAATATTAATAACTTTGTTATAACCTTATCTATAATTATTGTTCTATTATTAATAATTACTATATTTACTTTTATTGGGTATCAAACACATTTCATATTTCAGTATCTTAAAAAAAACATTGAAATTAAAAATTTACTAGGTTGATCTTATTTTGATATTTTCAAAGAATTTATAACCATCAATTTATCAACATTATTAATAGGATTTACTTTATGTCTTTGATTAATTCTTATTAGTTGGTCTGTTTTGGGTGTATCGTTATATGAATTATTTAATATATGATTATTGGATATATTCGCACAATCTAGTATGCTATATGTTTTATTAGGATTTGTTCTAGAAATTATTTTATTTGTTGTATTTACTACAATATTTTCTTATTTTATTGTGCGTTCTTTTAAAAAATAATCCATTAGTAATTAAAAAAACAGTCTTTAAAGACCGTTTTTTTATAAATTAACATACTATTTGGATTCAAGGACTCATTGTAGAAGATACAACTATTTTTCTTATAAGTTTACCTTTTACACCAGATGGTTTACTCTCCTCTACTGATTTTATAAATGATTCTATATTTTCTTGAAGCTTATTAGCATCAAATGATCCTTTTCCTACAGGAGCATGAATATTTCCTGTTTTATCTAATTTAAATTCTATTTTTCCTTTTTTAATTTCTTCAACAGCTTGTTCGATGTTTTGAACAACCGTTCCTGCTTTTGGAGAAGGCATAAGTCCTTTTGGTCAAAGTTGTTTAGCAACAACTGCTAAATCTCTAATATGTTCAGGTGTTGTTATCAATACGTCAAAATTGAATTTTCCAGCTCTGATATCATTCAATAGAATTTCTGTACCTGCTATATCAGCTCAAGCCTTTTTAGCATCAGCAGCTTTATCTTCAGAAATAAAAACAGCTATTTTTTTTGTTTTTCCTGTTCAATGAGGAAGAATAGTTGTTGATCTAATCATTTGATCATTATATTTTGGATTAGCAAAGGTATTAATTGCAATCTCAATTGTTGGATCAAATTTAGTATAAATAGAT
>CAZZEA010000005.1:0-12150 GCA_964652925.1 uncultured Candidatus Peribacteria bacterium
AGTTACTAATTATATTCTACTTACGTAATGGTGCAATAGTTATGATAATTTTTCACTAAAAATAACACAAACCCAATAATATGATTGAAAAAATTTTAAAAGGGTTTATAGAGAAGCTCTATAACCTTATCCCTAATGAAATCAGAGAATTCGTACAATATTCTCTTGAACCTGAAGATGGGACAACAAACAATTACTTTATCTCTTTGTCTATAAATACTAACAAATCTAAACAGTATAAAATAGAGATTGATGATGAAGAAATAAAAATCACTGATATTTCTGCTGAAAAGACAAAGAATATCACTGAAAATGAACTAATTAAAGAATTAGAAACAATTGCAAAGAAATATCAAAAACTTTGTAACCAAGCAGAAATTTCGGTCATTAATCCAGCCACAAGACAGCTTTTGGAAATCGCTAAAAGAATCCGCAATAAAGCTCCCAAAGAAATCAGGTGGGGAATGAAAATCAACATAGAAAAGAATGGTTATGTAATTCTAACCTTTCCAATGGACAGAAGTCAAGTACAAACAAGCAACTACAATGGCAAATGTATATTATGGTTTGTTGGCAACTCAATATTTCTAGAAGCCTCTTATTGGAAGAAAAAAAACATTGATCTCAGTGGAGAATTAAAGGGAATTGAAAAAACATTTTCAAGGTTTCTTAAAACCTTAGTATAAGAGATTTAAAAAAAGCCTCGGTAACTCCAGAGGCTTTTTTGATTACAATTTAATCATCACTCTAAAATTCTCTAATCCTTCCCATTTCTTTGGATCCATACCATGTTTTCCATCAAACATTTCTGTTGCATCTATTCCACAACTAGCCAAAATAGCTTTATCACCACCTGGATGTTTACCAATCCATGAAGTCAAATCATACACATTTCCACTAATCATTGTCCAACAACTATTTGCATCAGCATGACTAGCTACCAAATTCAAAACATCTTGCTCTGCAGAAATTTTTGCTTGAGGAATTTCTTGATTTTCAACAGGATTTTGTTGTGCACATCCTACCAAAAACAACAAACCAAACGCAGACAATACTATTCAGATTTTTTTCATAACTATAAAATTATAAAGTAAAACAAGTCAGTATACGAAAGAAAAAACAAATTACTAGATATTTTTCTTGTTTTCTGTTAGAAAATAGCTAAAAAAATGCTTACCGAGACATTTATTTTCTTAGTATATACCTTATGGCTAATCTCAAAGAAATTGGAGAAAAACGACAGAAAAAATGGAAAGAAACAAATATTTATCAGGTCAAAGAAGACAAAAATAAGAAAAAATTTTATGTCCTGGATATGTTTCCTTATCCATCAGGATCCGGTTTACACGTAGGACATCCAAAAGGATATATTGCCAGTGATGTACTAGCACGCAAAAAAATGCTAGAAGGTTTTTCAGTACTTCACCCAATGGGATTTGATACTTTTTGATTAGGAACAGAAAATTATGCTATCGAACACAAAATGAAACCACAAGTAGTAGCTAAAAAAAACATAGAAACATATATTAAACAACTAGAAATGTTTTGATGCACATATGATCGAGACAGATCAGTAAGTACAGCCGATGAAGATTATTACAAATGGACACAACGAATTTTTTTGAAAATGTATACTCATTATTACGACGAAAAAGAAGCTAAAGCAAAACCAATTTCAGAATTAGAAAAACAATTAAAACAACAGAATAAATCAGATTCCGAAATCAAAGAAATCATCGACAATCAACGTCTTGCCTATGTTGATTACAAACCTATCAATCGATGTCCAAAATGTATGACAGGACTCGCCAACGAAGATCTTGACGATGGAAAATGCGAACGCTGTGGATCAGAAGTTGAACAAAAACCTATGAGACAACGAGTACTCAGAATTACGAAATATGCAGAAAGATTAATTACTGGATTAGACGGATTAAGCCGAGATGAATCTATGAAAGACCTAGAAAGAAACTGGATCGGAAAATCAGAAGGGACTCAATTCAAGATGAATATCAAAGATTCTAACAGCCTTTTATTCGAAGTTTACACCACTCGTGTTGACACCGTTTTCGGTATGTCGTTTGTCGTTATGGCACCAGAACATCCACTCGTAGATCAAATAACGACTGCTGAATGCAAAGCAAATGTAGAAAAATATAAAGAGCAAGCAAAATACAAAACGCAGCTCGAAAGAACAGAACTTCAAAAAGAAAAAACAGGAGAATTTACAGGAGCTTACGCTATCAACCCTTTCAATAGAGAAAAAATCCCTGTTTATGTTGGAGATTACGTCCTCGCTAACTATGGTACAGGAGTAGTAATGGCAGTCCCTGCACATGATGAAAGAGATTTTGAATTTGCAAAAAAGTATGATATTAAAATTACTGCTGTAATAGAACCTATTAAAATATACACTAGAACAAGTAATGAAACATTTTCAGAAGAAAACACAAATGAATGGATAAAAGAAAATAATGAAAAAAATGAAGCATATAAAAAAGATTTATTCGAATGAAAAGTTTGCTACACAGAAAAAGGAATCCTCGTAAATTCCTGAGAATTCTCTGGTCTCACTTCTGACGAAGCCATCGCCGCTATGCAACAACGATTATCAGAAAAAGGACTTGGCGGAAAGAAATCAAACTACAAAATCCAAGACCGAGTTTTTTCTCGTCAAAGATATCGAGGTGAACCATTCCCTGTAGTTTTCTGTGATGACTGTGGAATCGTACCAATAGATCCAAAAGATCTTCCTCTTACCCTTCCAGACGTAGAAAACTATGCACCAACAGGGACAGAAGAATGACCGCTTGCTGCCATCGATTCTTGGATAAAAACAACTTGTCCTCACTGCGGAAAACCAGCAAAAAGAGAATCCAACACTATGCCAGGACGAGCAGGATCAAGCCGATACCGACTTAGATATATGGACAACAAAAACGATCAACAACTCGTTAGTCCAGAAAACGAAAAATATCGAGGAAATGTAGATGTCTATGTTGGAGGTGCAGAACATGTCACTAGACATATGATTTACGCTAGATTTTGGCAAAAATTCTTATATGACATCTGAGTAGTTACTCATGATGAACCATTCCAAAAATATCATAAAGTAGGACTTATCATGGCCGAAGATGGTCGTAAAATGTCAAAAAGACGATGAAACGTAGTAAATCCAGACGATATTATCAATGAATTCGGATCAGATACGCTCAGAACATACGAAATGTTTATGGGACCTTTTGAACAAGCTATCGCTCGAAGTACCAATGGTATCAAAGGAGTAAAAAAATTCTTGGATAAAATTGAAGCGCTTCAGAGCAAAATAACAGACAGTGAAGACAAAAAAACACTCAACCTCCTCCATCAAACAATCAAAAAGCTTACCGAAGATATCGATTGATTCAAACACAATACGGCTATCGCCCAGCTGATGATTTTCGTAAATCATTTGACTAATCAGACATCAATCAGCAAAGATACATTTGAAAAACTAGTTATTCTTATTGCTCCATTTGCTCCACATTTGGCAGAAGAGTTATGGGAACAATTATGAAACAAATATTCTGTTTTCACAACTGCTGTTTGGCCTAGTTATGACGCAAAATATTTAGTCGCAGATACAATTACTCTTGCCGTTCAAATCAACGGAAAGATGAGAGGTACACTAGAAATGAGTAAAGATGCAGATCAAGAAACAGTGATGAATACCATTCAAAATGATTCAAAATTCTCAGCTCACCTTTCTTGAACTCCAAAAAAAATCATCTACGTTCAAGGAAAGATTATTAATATTATTATTTAGTTTTTCTCATGCAACAAACCTTTCTTCACGAACTAAATTTCTGTCTACAGCTCCGAGAAAAAGAAGGAGGATGCAGGTTTTGATGAGGAACAAGATGCAAACAATGCGCAGTTCCCTATCTTTTATGGAAGTTATTAACAGGAGAAATAATCCATGGAAAGATAAAAAGACTAACCCTTGAAGAGCGAAAAGAAAAGAGTAAAAACATACTATCTTAATAGAAATGTTCTTTTATCATTAACCAAATAAAAAATGGATCAAAAGAAAGAAAAAAATGCAAATGATTTTGAAAAAAAATTAGACAAAAAAATGGACGAATTTATGAAAAAATGATTTTTAGAAAAAATCACAAATCACAAAATAGCAAAAGATATTTTATGATCCAAAATAATTAATGATATAAACAAGTACTTACAACCATATCTAAAAAAGATATTCCTTGTAATGTGACGAATTTCCATCATAGGATGAGTTGTATGAGTTTTCTGATGATTAAGCGCTTTAGGGATGTTATTCAGATTTAATTTTTGAGTAATTTTCTTTTTGTATACAATCATAGCGTTCCTTTTTTCTCTATTGGCGATAATCACTTGATATGGGATGATTAAGTTTAAGAAATGGGCTGTTTTATTGGTTGTTGTAGAATTTTTATTATCTTGTTTGTCATTTTTGTTTATCTTACTATCATCAAATACAAACGTATGATCAGCCTTTT
This sequence comes from uncultured Candidatus Peribacteria bacterium, assembly GCA_964652925.1. Lineage (GTDB taxonomy): Bacteria > Patescibacteriota > Gracilibacteria > Absconditabacterales > Absconditicoccaceae > UBA5124. The sequence goes on from CAZZEA010000005.1 coordinate 4,521, forward strand.
TTAATATACTCCTTTCATTCCTCCTAACTATATTATTAATAAAAAATAAAGAACTTTTCAAAAACTAAAAAAATAGTACTACCAATTATTTACAACAAAAACAAAACTAAATTTTTATTTTGCATATTTTTGAGGAAATTAAAAAATATATTTTACCTATAAACTATAATCATGTGTGGAATATTCTGATACCAAGGAAAAGAAACCCATGTCCAAAACATCCTTCTCAATGGACTCAAAAGACTAGAATATCGCTGATATGACTCAGCAGGTTTACTTGTTGGAAACCAAAAAGAAATCAAACTCGTCAAAGCTATCGGAAAAGTTTCCAATCTCTCAGAAAAAGTACAAAAAGACATTAATTCTGAATCTCAATTTTCATTTGGAATTGCCCACACTCGTCGAGCAACACATGGCGGAATCACAGAAAACAACACTCATCCTCACTACGATAATAAGCAACAATTCTACTTAGTTCATAATGGAATTATTGAAAATTATCACAAGCTCAAACAAGAACTCATTACTAAATGATATGAATTTTATGGACAAACTGACAGCGAAGTAATAGCTAATCTTTTGACTGAACATCGAAACGGAAATTTTTTGGAAACCGTAGAAAAAGTACTTCAGATTATTAAATGAGCATATGCTTTATTGATAGTTTCACCTCTCGCTGCTGGGGAAATGATTGCTGCAAAAATTGGAAGTCCACTTCTTTTTTGACACGACAAAAACAATAATTTTTTCTTATCATCTGATAAACAAGGACTCGTTGGATATGTTGACCAACTAACCTATCTTGAAGATGGGGATCTTTTGCACATCAAAAATGATGAATACACAATAACTTCCAAAGGAATCCCCACACAAAAACCATTTGAAGAAATGGATATCAAAGAACTAGAAAGTTCCAAAGGAGATTTTAAACACTTTATGCTCAAAGAAATTTTTGAACAAGCAAACATTATTAGAAGAATTTTCAAGGGAAGAGTGGATTTTCAAAACAAATTATTAAATGCTGAAGCTTTTCACGGTATGCAGGACGAAAATTTTGAACATATTGTATTCATCGGTTGTGGTACATCATACAATGCAGGATCTCTAGGAAAACTCTGGATGGAAAACCTTGCAGGGATACCAGCTTCATGTGAAATTGCTAGTGAATATGAATATAGAAACATCAATGTAGACAAAAAAACACTCTACGTTTTTATTTCTCAATCAGGAGAAACCGCAGACAGTATAGAAGTACTCAAAATGCTCAAAGAAAAAGGAGCACATACATTTGGTATCGTAAATGTTGTAGGATCAACTATTTCTCGTCTTACCGATTACGGATTATTTACTAGAGCTGGAGCCGAAATTGGAGTTGCTTCGACAAAGGCATTTACCGCTCAGCTAACCTGTATTCTCTTATTAGCACTTTTCCTAGGAAAAAAGAGAACTCTCCCAAAAGCAAAATACGAACAAGTGCTGCGAGAACTTGCTAAGGTTCCCACAATGATCGAAGACCTCCTCGCAGACCAAGCACAAATCAGAGAAATAGCCCAAGAACTAAGTAAATATAACAACTTCTTTTTCTTGGGAAGACATTACCAGTTCCCTATTGCCAACGAAAGTAGTCTCAAACTCAAAGAAATCACCTATCTTCACTCCGAAAGTTATCCTTCTGGCGAGTTAAAGCACGGACCATTAGCACTCATTGACGAGAAAATTCCGAGTGTGATATTCTGTCCACAGGATTTTCTTTTCGAAAAAAACTTGTCTTCAATCCAGGAAATCAAAGCAAGAAACGGGAAAGTTATTGCAGTTTCCGACAAACAAATAGAAGGTGCTGACACTACAATCAAAATCCCAAAAACAATAGACGACATCTACCCATTTGTCACGGTTGTAGTTGGACAGTTACTTGCCTATCACACAGCAGATATTCTCTGAAAAAACATCGACAAGCCAAGAAACCTCGCCAAAAGTGTTACGGTTAAATAAGCAAGGAAAGACAAGAGAAAAAATCTCTTGTTTTTTTTCTTTTTTTCTTTATACCTACACCATAGGTATAGGATTTTAATTTTACACGAACCATATGAAAAAAAATCAAGAAAAAATACTCATATCGCTTAAAAAAGCCAAAAGTTCATTAGAAAAAATTATTTCTATGATCGAAAGTGATCAGTATTGCATCAAAGTAATCCAACAAAACCTAGCCGTGGTAGGACTCCTCAAATCAGTAAATCTTCAACTTTTGGAAGATCATTTGGGATGCTGTTTCGTAGATTCTATCAAATCCAACGACAAAAAAAGACAAAATGAGATGATTCAAGAAATCCTTACTATTGTAAAGACAGCTCAAAACAAATAATTTATCACTATACTAGCATGAAAAAACTTTTCGGCATCATCAGTATAATTATTTATTTTGCATCAACCAATGCGCTCACCCACGCAAGTATGATGTGAATTTTGCCAATGCATCAAACCACAATGGATCATTGTCATCAGGATACAGAAAACAAAAAAACCGATACTAATGAGAATAACGATTGTCACAAACTTGTACGTTCCAACGAATATTTTACAAACCAAATAGAAATACCAAATCAGAATAATATTATTGCATACGCTATTCCAACACGAACACAAACAATTAATGTTCTCAATACTCACGAAGAACAACAACTAGCAAATCATGCCCCACCAGGACAAAATACAGACAACAAATACACCACATTTTCTGATTTAGTCTGAATTATCACTAAATTAATATAAAATATATAATTTTCTCAAAAGCTTTGAAGAAAGCCAGATTTTTATATATTTTTTTTACAAATGAAAAAAACAATATACATCAAAGGGATGCATTGCACATCATGTGAAATGATTATCAAAGACCGTGTAGAAAATATAAAGTGAGTACACGTACAAAAGATTTCCGCAAAAAATGGAAAACTTGATCTAGATATAACCAACGAAAATCTTCTCAAAAAAGTTAATGAAGAAATTCAAAAAGCTGGATACACAACAACTAACGAACCAATACAACCAACAGAACAAAACAAAAAAACAGGAACGATTATCATAGCCGGTATAGTTATTTTTTTGCTCATATTATTGGGAAATAAACTAAATATTACACAACACATTCCCTCTTGAGATGGAAAAATATCCTATGGAATAGCTCTTCTCACAGGACTTATTGCTTCAGTTTCGACGTGTTTAGCCATAGTTGGAAGCATTGTCCTTGGGTTTTGAGCATATGCCGACAATACCAGATGAACCAAATGACTTCTCAAAACCCACCTCTCATTCCACTTAGGAAGAATAGGAGGATTTTTTGTTGGCGGAGCAATACTTGGATTGCTGGGACAAACCTTTTCTCTGTCATTAAACATGACAAGCATTGTCACAATAATCGTAGGAATTATTGTCGTACGAATGGGTTTACACATTCTAAAAATCGTCCCAAGTATAAGCTCTTTGGGTGTTCATCTTCCAAAAAAACGAACAGAAAACATACTTACTACAAAAAATCCTCTTTTTGCGCCAATAGTGGGAGCACTAACCTTCTTTCTTCCCTGTGGATTTACGCTTTCTATGCAATTAATCGCAATCACTAGCGGAAACCCTCTCCAAGGAGGATTAATAATGGCGATATTTGCTTTAGGAACAGTGCCGGTTTTGTTTGGTCTATGACTAGGAAGTTCTTATATCAAAGAAAAGAAATTTACGCTCTTGCATACAATCATTGGAGCAATAATTATTTTCTTTGGAATTTTTATGATCAATAACGGACGAATATTACTTTGAACAACAGGACAAAAACCAGTTCAAGAAGAATTTAGTTCCAATATAGCATATGAAACAATCCACGTAGAACACGACGGATATCAAACAATTCCAGAAAAAATCCTCCTCCAAGCAGGAAAAAATTATGAACTTATTATTACGCCAAATAGGAATGGAAGAGGATGTATGGTAAATATGATCATCCCAAAATTAGACAGAACTATTCGCCCTATCAAAAAAGGAGAACCTATTGTCTATAGATTCACCAATATCCAAAGAGGACAATATGCTATTGTCTGTGGAACAATGGGAATGTATCAAGGACAAATTCTTGTCCAATAATTTATTTTTTACTACAACAGCATCATGACCAAACCAAAAATAATAACCATAGATATCGAAGGAATGCATTGTTCCTCTTGTGCTCTCTTTATAGAAAACACTCTCAAAAAAACAGAAGGTGTACAAGAAGCCAATGTAAATTTTTCTTCTGCACAAGCAATTATCAAAGCCAATGAAGGCATCGAAAAAACAATTATAGAACTAATCAACAAAGCAGGATACAAAGGAACGATAGGAAACAATCAAACAAACGAAATCGAGAAAAGAACAAAAGAAACAAACTATCGAAAAAGAAAATTCTGGATTTCCTTCTTTTTAAGTATACCCATGATCATCTTTATGGTCTATGATCTTTTTCCAACACTACTTCCTGGAAAAACGATAATTATGCCACGAGCTGCAATTATTTCGCTCATATGTACAACACCAATATTATTTTTTATAGGCGCTGATTTTTTCAAAGGGGCACGATCAGCACTCAAAATGAAAACATTCAACATGTATAGCCTAATAGCCATAGGAACAGGAGTTGCGTATCTTTACAGCATATATCACCTAGGTACATTCTTTTATCAAACACAATCAATATTCTGACTCAATGGAATGATGGTTCCCAATATCTATTTCGAAGTCGCTGGATTGCTTATTATGTTTGTTCTTCTAGGAAAATATTTGGAAGCAAAAGCCAAAGGCTCCACCTCCCAGGCTATCGCAAAACTCATCGGCCTTGCTCCCAAAACGGCCAAAGTAAAAAGAGGGGATACTTTCATAGATGTAGCAATTGACGAAGTACAACTATGAGACATTATCCTCGTAAAACCCGGTGAAAAAGTACCAACAGATTGAGTCATTATCTCAGGACATTCCAGTATCGACGAATCTATGTTGACCGGAGAAAGTATCCCCGTAGAAAAAGATCTTGGATCAAAAGTTTTCGGCGGAACGATAAATAAACTAGGAAGCTTTGAAATGGAAACAACCAAAATAGGAAACGAAACAATGCTCGCTCAAATCATCAAACTGATCCAAGAAGCTCAATGATCCAAAGCACCTATCCAAGGATTCGCAGATAAAATATCAGGAATTTTCGTTCCTGTTGTAATAGGTATCGCTGTTATTACTTTTTGAATCCGATACTTTACTCTGTGAGCAAACTTTGAAACTTCACTATTATATTTTGCAGCAGTAATTGTGATAGCTTGTCCCTGTGCTTTGGGACTTGCTACACCAACAGCTATTATGGTTGGGACAGGAAAAGGAGCAGAAAAAGGCATTTTAATTAAAGGTGGAGAACCCCTGGAAACCCTTTGTAAAGTAGATACCATTGTCTTCGACAAAACAGGAACCATAACAGAATGAACACCAGAAGTTACCGACATTATTGCAACCAATGGACACGAAGTAACAAGCATTCTTGAAATAGCAACAAATTTAGAAGCTAATTCTGAACATCCATTAGCAGAAGCTATCGTTAAATATGGAAGAAAAGAAAATATTGAATCAAATAAAATAAACGATTTCCAAGCTATACCAGGAAAAGGAATAACAGGGAAGATAAATAATCAGTATTATTTCTTAGGAACCAAAACATTGTTATCTGAAAAAAACATTCCTATCACTCATCTAGAAAAAATTGACAGTTTAGAAAGGGAAGGGAAAACGGTTATGCTCCTAGCTACCGATAAGAAAATGATAGGAATAATTGCGGTTGCCGATAGATGTAAAACAAGTTCAGCACAAGCAATCAAAAGACTAAAAAACATGTGAATAAAAGTATATATGATTACCGGAGACAACAAAACAACAGCACAGGCAATTGCTAAGCAAGTAGGAATTGAAAATATTTTTGCTGAAGTACTTCCACAAGACAAAGCATCCAAAATAAAAGAATTACAGGCAAAGAGCTGGAAAGTTGCTATGGTAGGAGACGGAATCAATGATGCCCCAGCCCTTACGCAAGCCGATGTAGGAATAGCAATGGGCTCAGGAACAGATATCGCCATGGAATCAGGAAACGTCATTATTATGAAAAATGATCTCAACGACGTCATCACCGCTATCAAACTCAGCAAAGAAACCGTAAATAAAATCAAACAGAATATGTTCTTTTCATTATTATACAATAGTTTAGGAATTCCTATCGCATGATGAGTATTCGCAACACGAGGACGAACCCTCAAACCAGAGTTCGCAGGTTTAGCTATGGCCTTAAGTTCAGTATCCGTTGTTCTAAACTCTCTCCTACTAAAGTTCTTTAATCCAATAAAAAGAAACCGAATATCTCTCTTTGCTCCCCTTATTATGACCATCACCTTCCTTTGACTATTCCGAAATTTTGCTCAAATAGGAAACGGACAACAATTAATTTATTCAAAAATAACTTCAGGACAAAAAGCGGAAATAGCAGAATATATTATCAATTCACCAAACAAAATCTGATTTACTCCCGACGGTATTCCCAAGATTCTTTTGGGAAATAATACTACTCTAGATTGACTTACTATCGCAGAATGAACCTGAGCTTTCGACTGATCTCAAACTGCTCAAATGATCATAGGATTTGCAGAAGCTCAAATGATGAAAGACGAAGGATTAATCAAAGGAGTTGGAGATAGTCTCTCTGGATTTTTTGGAATCCCTACGATAAAAATTGTGGGAATTATCGCTCCCACAAACACCTTCTTGGATGAAGTTCACATCTTAAATACAGAGTGATTCGAAACATCAACCATCCAAAATTCCCTCTTCCTCACAAAAAATCCAGAAAACGATATCAAGATATTCTACCTCTACGACCAGCAAAATATTCCTTTGAAACTCAAAAAACATATCAATCCTCAACAGACAACCTATGAAAAAGAGGGGACAAAGTACATACCCCTTTCTATTTGATACGACGAAGCTCAAATGATGATTAAAGAAAATTTATTTCAGAAAGTGTGAGACACTATCACCGATCTCTTCGGCAACGATGTTATCATTACCAGCATAAACAAAAAAACCTACACCACACTAGACATGATGCACTTTATCCCAAAAGATGAATGGAAAAAATAAGATGGAAAAGAAAAAAAAACTCCCCTAGGGGAGTTTTTTTATTTCTTGATAACCGCAATATTTGCGTATTTCACCAACAAAAAGATTAAAAAAGCAGTAATCAAAAAGTCGATCAACGTTGCCAAGACTTTTCCATAAAGCACTCATCTAAACGACAAATCTTCCAACTTTTTTACTCTCAATTTAGTTAATAACGGATTTAAAAGAATCGGTGTTACCAAGTCATCAATCAATCCTTTTACCAACTCTCAAACTTTAGTTGCAATCAACAATCAAACAGCTACTCCAAAAATATTATACTGTTCGATAAATACAATAAATTCTTTAAGCATAGGTATAAAATAATAAATAAAATCTGATTTTTTATACTGAAATTTTCTTGAAAATCCACAACATTTCCCTACACAAAGACAACTAAGGAAGGTTGTCAGAGTGGTTTAACGAG
>CAZZEA010000006.1:0-3439 GCA_964652925.1 uncultured Candidatus Peribacteria bacterium
AAAAGAAAAATTTTATTTTTCTAAATTCATGTAAAATGAAAAAATTATTGACATTAACTGCACTTCTTTCTGCAGTAGTATTGGCTGGATGTGTAAATACAAATCCAACTGAAGAAGAAATTATGGAACCAGTTGCTGAAGAAGTAGTAGTAGCTCCAGTTGCTGAAGAAGCTCCAGCTGAAGTAGTTGCTCCAGTTGCTGAAGAAACTCCAGCTGAAGTAGTTGCTGAATAATTATCAGTTGCAACTTATAGCTGAAAAACTAAAAAAAGACCGATTCGTCGGTTTTTTTTGTTTTATTAGAAAAATAGTATGAAAGTACGTGAGTTTCTTCAACAACAATGATTATCTAGAAGGACCATTACTGCGTCAATTAATTCAGGAAGTCTTTTTGTGAATGATAAAAAAGTAGAATCGTATGGAGAGATTTTGAATGATGGAGATACTGTGAAGTTTCAAGATAAAACTTGGATCTATGGTGGTTTATATAATAAAAAGTCAGAATTTACTGTGTTTTATAAGCCAATAGGTTATGTGTGTAGTAAATCAGATCCTCACAATGCTACTATTTATGAAATTTTACCCAAAGAATATCATGGGTGGTATTATATAGGAAGATTGGATAGTAATAGTCGTGGACTTGTTTTGATGACCAATGATGCCAAAATGGTAGATCAATATGAGCATCCTCGTCATGGAATAACCAAAGAATATCTTGTTACGCTCAACAAATCGTTTCGTCAACAAGATGCTCAAACCTGTTTGGATGGAATTAATGATCAAGAAGAAGATTTAAAAGCTGTTGAGTGTCAGATTTTGGATGATAAATTATATAAAAAATATAAGAAATTTTTGATTGAAGATGTGGTTAAAAGTCCTTCATGTGTGATAAAATTAGTTTTAAATGAGGGAAAGAAAAGACATATTAGGAGAATGATGAGTGCGATGAGATATCATGTTGAGGATTTGATTAGGATTCGTGAAGGAGAGTTTGAATTAGGTGATTTGAAGGAATGAGAGATTAAAGGTGTTTAGTTGTTTATTATGTAATAAAAAACAAATAAATATGTCATAAGTGAGCGCTTTATATTTTAGGCAGTAAAAACACAGTATTGCCAGTTGTTTGTGTTTTTTGCCGTTAAGAAATATAAACAGCGAACGTTGATATATTGTTTATTTTTTGAGTTCCATTATTTATTATGAACTTATATAATTATAACTTTAAAATAATAAGCATGCTTATATATCTCGAAAAACACGCAAAAGAATATCCATTGACGAAGCAAATTTTGTCTAGATTTTCTGATGCAAATGTGGTGGAAATTCAGCATTATAAAAATGTATTTGATAAAAAAATAGATTATCCTACGGAAAAATGTCTGATTTTGGCCAAGAGTGATCGTCTTAAACTTTTTCCTGTGCCGGAAAATTATGGATATCAAGATGCGAAGGCGTTTTTCTTCGTTACTCAACTGAATTGTGTTTTTGACTGTGCATATTGTTATCTTAAAGGAGCGTTCAAAAATAATTTTCCGGTAGTTTTTGTGAATTATGAAGATATTCAAACGGAGCTTAGAGCTAAGATCTTAGAACTTAGAGATAAATGATATAATGGGAAAATTGTTTTTTACGCAAGTAATTACTCAGATCTTGTGGGAATGGAATCTTTGTCGTGATTTCATCAGTCTTTTATTCCTTTCTTTGAACAATTTGATAATGTGTTGATGGAAAGTCGTACAAAATCAGGCAATATTCAGTCATTGTTGGATTTGGAGATTGTCTCTAACAATACGGAGATAGCATTTTCGTTGAATCCTCAGTCAATTATTGATCAGTATGAGCGTTGATCTTCGTCTTTGAAGTCTAGAATTGATGCAATCAAAATGTTGCAATCCAAATGATGGAAGTTATGACTTAGGTTTTTGCCTTTGTTGCCGGTCTCCGGATATGTCGAAATCTATGAACAATTTTTACGTGAACTTTGTCAGGAAATTGATATAAGGAATGTGAATAGTGTATTTCTAGCGACTTTGATATATAATAAACAAGATTGGATAACTATACAAAAAAAAGAACCAGAATTTTGATTATTGAAAAATTTAGAGCTTGGTGAGGATGGTTTGGTTAGGGTTTCAACTTCTATTAGGCAAGAATTTGATCAATTATTTAAAAAATATTTGGGGGAAAATGTAGTGTGGGATTATGTCTAAAGGATTAAATTATAAAAAATCTCTTGCAAATTTTAGAAAAAGAACTAAAATAAATATGTATATTTTTATACATATTCGTAAAAATGTGATTCTTGCAAAAAAAAATACTTTCATCAGCTGATATTAAACTTTTGCGGGGTGTTGATTGAAATACCTTTCAAAAAAGGTTATCCTATCATCTTAAAAAAGGAAAATTAATAAAGATTAGAAAATGAATATATCTTGTTGGGGATACTCTTTATTCTTTGGAAAGAGAGGATTTTTTTGTATTGGCAAATATGCTGTATTCACCAAGCTATCTTTCTTTTGAAACTGTTTTGTCTTCATCTTGAGCCATATTTCAATATTATGATACGATCTTTGTCGCTGGGCTTTACAAAAAATCACTATCTGTTTCATTAAAAGAATATCAGATTTTTTTTGAATATAGTAGACTTCCCAAAGAGCTTTTGGTCTATAGTTGAGGACTTATCCATAAAAATTGATATACAATGGCTTGATTTGAAAGAGCGTTTTGTGATACTTTACGGAGAAATCCTCATTATTATTTCGATAGATTATCTTTGGATATGTTTGATAGAAATATTCTTGATGAAATTCTTGGTGTTTATTCTATATTTAATTCTGATATCAAAAAAACTGTTTTATCTACTTTGGAGCGTTATGGCATCAATATGGCAATATCAGCATAAATTTCAAATGTTCCGTATATTGAAGCATTTGTATGACAGTAAGTTTGGACATCTTTTGTGATTTAAGTGAGGAACTGCATTATATTTTTTTTATAACTTGGATAGATTTTCTGTCGATTTAGATTTTAACTTAACTAAAGTAGTATCATCCTCGGAAATCGAAAACCTCAAACAAGAATTGTTGGAGTACCTGCAAAATGCTATTTCCGATATGACTTTTAAAATTGATGGTACTTTGAAAAATAGTATTAGATATATTGCTCAATATGATGGGGAGAAAAAGATAAAAATAGAAATTTCTTCTAAACTCTACGATGATGTTTATGAAATTAAAAATCTATCAGGTATTGATGTGCAGGTTATGAAGATTGATTATATGTTTGCTCATAAATTTTGTGCATTTTTTAGTAGATATCAACAAAGAGATAAAATAGCCAATAGAGATCTTTTTGATATTGATTTTTTGTTGTCAAAAGGATATAGAGCAAATGAAAAGATAATTCAACAAAGGTCAAAAATTATGTTTGATAAAGTAATG
>CAZZEA010000006.1:3449-11760 GCA_964652925.1 uncultured Candidatus Peribacteria bacterium
CATTTATTGATTATCTTATTTCTTTTTTGACCAAACATCAAACGTCTATCCAAAAAAATATTTTGGACTGATTGTGAGAATTGGTAGATGAAAATAAAAAAAACGATATCAAAAAAAATCTTTTAAAAAACCTTTCTAATAAACTGGATTTTTATAGAATGGGATTATAGTTTTATGTATAATGTATCATTGATGGAAAAAAAACGAAAGAAATTAGTAGACGTGTTTTTGGAAAAAAATAAACAAATAAACCTGAGTGCGATTAGAGACGAACAGGGAGTTTTTGATAAACATATTCGTGATGCGTTGGAAGTGGAACAAGTTTTTGATTTCCAGCCATGAATGGAAGTGTGTGATATAGGGACTTGAGGATGATTTCCTTTGCTGCCTTTGGCAATTGAATATCCTGATGTACATTTTACCGGTATGGATTCCGTGAGAAAAAAACTTGATGCAATTTGAGATATGGCAAAGCAACTTGGTATTACTAATGTTGATTTGCTTTGGAAGAGAGCAGAAGAGTGTAAAGATCTGCAATTTGATGTGATTACTGCTAGAGCAGTAGCCTATGTTGATAAGCTCTTGCCTTGGACCAAACATGTGTTAAAACAGGGAGGTGTTTGGATCTTATTTAAACAAGTTGATGAACAAGAAAGGCAAGATCTTCTTCAGCTTTGTTGAGAAATGAATTTGAGATTGGAAAAAAGATATGTATATAAGCTTTTTGAAGGAGATATTGAGAGAGTTATCTATGTGGTGAGAAGATTAGGAGGAGTTTGGAAGCCGAGATAAAATTTAATTTATAATGTATATTATATAATTAATGGATGAAAATCAGCTGTTAGTGGATCAACCACTTTGAGAAAAATTAATCAAGAAAGGATTTTGGTTATATTTTTTTTCGTTTTTGGTGGCGCCAGCAGGATATATAATCAAAGTTTTGATTTCAAATTCGGTCTCTGTTGCTGATGTTGGAGTTTTGTATAGTATTGTAGGATTAATTACTTTTCTTAACATATATAATGATTTAGGGCTTACCGAAAGTCTTCAGTATTTCTTGCCAAGATATTGGGTTAAAAAACAATATGATTATATTAAAACTTCTCTTTATTTAAGTTTGTTTGTTCAGATATTTACAGCAATACTTATTGCATTATTCTTGTGGTTGGGAGCACCATGGTTAGCTGAACATTACTTTCATAGTCCTAGTTCAGTTATTATTTTGAAGTATTTTTGTTTTTATTTTTTGGGGATAAATGTGTTTCAAATTTTACAGAGTATATTTTATGCTTTTCAAAATACTTTTGCTTACCAGTTCGTAGAGTTTGTAAAAATGTGGAGTGTTGTTTGATTTACTTTTTTGTTTTTTTTTACAGGAAGACAAAGTATTGAATGGTATAGTTTAAACCGAGTTTTATGATTAGGTATTGGGATTTTAATAGGATTTGTTTTGTTTTGAAAGTATTTTCGTAATACCAAGCTACTTAGCTGAAAATTTGTTTATAATAAACTTATGCTAAAAGAATATATTACTTATGCTTTATGGTGTTTTATATGATTAAACGCTGGAACATTATTTGGAGGTATTATCCAACAGTTGGTTATTTTGATTTTGGGTCCTGAAGCTGCTTGATATTATAGTAACTTTCTTAGTTTGTTTACTATTTCAGGGGTTTTAATAGGTCCTATTATGTGATTGGTTTTTCCATTAGTTTCTGAATTGATTGTTAAGAAAGATCTTGCAAAAATGAAATTGTTATATATGTTTTTTTATACATATTTTACTGTTTTTATTCTCTTTTTGACTGGATTTTTGGCTGTTCTTTGACCTGAAATTGCTTTAACTTTGTTTTGAGAAAAGTTCGTTTTTTCTGGAAATTTATTTAGTTTTGGGGTTGTTTTTACTTTATTTACCATTTTTGTTGGATTTAATTTTTCTGTTCTTGCAGGTATGGGAAAAATAAAAGAGAGAGTCAAAATAATGTTAGTTTCTGTTGTTGTGGTTACTGTAGTTTCTTTAATCTGACTATATACAATCTGAATTTATTGATCAATTTTGGCTTTTGGTATTAGTTATGTTTTATTATTTTGGTTGAGTTTCTGTTTGATATATAAAGACATTCAATTTGGTGTTGATTGGAAATTTATATTGAAAAATATTATTCTTACTTTGATATTGAGTGTTGGATTATGGTTTATTAAATCTGATTTGTTTATATTTGATGATGTGATGAGATATAATAATTTGTGGAAATTAATTCGATTAGGATTAGTATTCTTTTTGATATTTGTGGCAGTTAATTGGAAAAGAGCGATGATGTTGAAAGATGAGCTAATGAGGATGAGAGAAAAATAAGAGAAATTTGTTTTGATGCTATTGGCTAGGTTACTATTGTTTTGTGAAAAAATATTTAGATTCTGATTATATATTTGATGAAAAAAATTCTTGTAACAGGTGGAGCTTGATTTATTGGAACTCATCTGTGTAAAAAACTGTTGGATGAAGGGAATGAAGTGATTTGTATGGATAATTTATTTACAGGAAATAAACGTAATATAGAAAATCTTTTGGATAATCATAGATTCACTTTTGTGTTGCATGATGTTACTCAACCTTTTTGGGCGCAAGTTGATGAAATTTACAATCTTGCTTGTCCAGCATCACCTATTCATTACCAAAAAAATCCTGTAGAAACGATAAAAACTTATCTTTTGTGAGCTATAAATATGTTGGAATTGGCATTGAAAATCAAGGCAAAAATTTTACAGACATCTACTAGTGAGGTATATGGCGATCCAATTGTCCATCCCCAACCAGAATCTTATTGGTGAAATGTAAATATTATAGGATGTAGATCTTGTTATGATGAAGGAAAAAGAGCAGCAGAAACTATTTTTATGGATTATCATAGACAATATGGAGTAGATATTAGGATAATTAGAATTTTTAATACCTATGGTCCAAATATGCATCCTGCTGATGGTCGTGTTGTTAGTAATTTTATTATGCAGGCATTACAAAATCAAGATCTTACTATGTATGGAGATGGTAGTCAGACAAGATCTTTTCAATATGTTGATGATTTGATTAGAGGTATGACTGCAATGATGAATAATTGAGAATGATTTATTTGACCTGTTAATATTTGAACGGAATATGAGTTTACTATGAAAGAATTAGCTGAAAAAATAATTTCGAAGGTTCCATGATGTACAAGCAAAATTATTTATCAACCATTACCAGGAGATGATCCTAAGCAGAGAAGAGCTGATAATCGTTTAGCAAAAGAGAAATTGTGATGGGAACCTATGATTGGATTGGATGAAGGATTAGAAAAGACAATAGAATATTTTAAAATGTTTGTATAGTTTTTTTATGCAAAAACTTAATTATAAAGTAGTCAATAAAAATTCGAATATTAGATGGCAAAATCGAGATAATTTTGTTCAATCGGTTTCTGGAACCAAGAAAAATAATATAGCAATATTGAGTATTCATTTCAATAATTTTCAAAATACAAAAAGATTGATTGATTATTTATGAACAGAAAAAAATCAGAATTTTGATATTATTCTAATAGAAAATAGTACGAAAGAATTAGAAAAAAATCAATTATTTAGTTATATACAACAATTTTCTAATATTACTTATATTTCTTCTCTTAGTAATTTAGGATCTGCTTGATGATATGCCCTATGAATGGAATTTATTATGCATCATGGATATGAATATTTTTATCTCGTAGAGGATGATGTTATTTTTCTCGAAAATAATGTTTTTACCGATTTAATAACCAAATCAAATTCACATACATTAACATTTATTCATAATTGCAAAAATACTCGAGATTCAGAACACACCAAAAATATAGGAAAGTCTCGATGGGTACAAACTGCTTGATATTCTATTGATTTTGTTAAAAAGGTAGGAATAATTGATCCTAGATATTTTTTTAGGGGAGAGGATTTGGAATGGGCTATTAGAATTCAACAATGAATTAAAAAATATGCTTATGATATTTCTGTTGTTGATCACAATTATCTTCATCCTTATTTAAAATCTGTAAATGGAAATAATGCTTGGTTTTATTTTTCTATTAGAAATCAATTATTAACTTTGAATAAACATTTATTGAGATATTATAAATTTTTTGCTACATTATTTCTTTATTTATTTACAGGTATTACTTATGGGTTTGTAAAAAATGATTGGGGAATATATAATTCCTTGCTTATTGCTTTAAAAGATTTTTTTGCTAATAAATATACATTTGAAAATAATACAACAAAGATTTCTCAGTTTATTCAAAATAGAAAAAATCAGACTTCACCTAAAATAATTACTTTTGATAAATTAAGAAAAATAACTCGTAAAATGTATGGAAATTCTAAAATTCTTGCTTTGTCATGAACTGATTTGAGTCGTTTGTCTTTTTCTTCGTCTCTTTCTCATATTTTATCTTTTTGAATACTGATTTCATCAAGTTCGACTGTTTTTTATCCATTGACATTATTAGCTCCTAAAATTATTTGTATTGAGGAATTCGATATAGAAAAGAATATGGTTTATATTAGTCAGTATAAGAATAAACATCTGATTTTAAATGCTTTTCTGGTTGTTATTGCCTTTGGTATTTCTATATTTGTGTCGTTTGTTGTAAATTTTATTGTTATTTTATATATTGCTTTATTAAAAATATTATAAGATGATTAAATTATATTACTTATTACTGATCAAGAAGATTCATATTTTGAAGTATATAAGATATAATATAGATCTTTTGAAGAATCTTTTTAGTAAGAAGTTTTTTTGGGTAAGAGATGAATGAAATACAAATAAACGACTAAAAACTTTTGTATATTATTGGACAGAAGATAATAAAAGTAATTTTATTACTAAATTGGATGAAAAAGGTAGATTATTAGCTGATTTATTGGTTAATAAAATAAATAAAATTATTTATAACAATGTTTTGCCATATAATGATATATTTGTTTCTAGTGAATTAGAAGAACAGGAAATTTTTGCAAGATTTTGTTTGAAAAATGAAAAAGAAATCCCTTTTAATATCAATGAGATTTGATCTTATCTTAATTATTTTTATATAAAATCATTTGTGAAAGAATTTGATCTTTATGACATGAAAGGGAAAGATATAATAGATTGTTGATGATATAATTGAGATAGTTCTCTTGCTATGAGTAAATATATGAAAAAAATAGGAAAAATATATTGTATAGAACCAGAATTTGATAATTATAATAAAATAAAAAATATTATAGAAAAAAGAAAAGAAAATAGTGTTATTCCTATAAATTTATGACTCTCTGATAAAAAATATAATGCGAAAATATCTACTTGAGGAGCATGAAGTAATATATCTTGAATGAAAACTGATTGAAAGGAAATATCTATAGATATATTAGATAATTTGGTTAATGAATATAACATTAATCCGTGACTTATAAAATGGGATATTGAATGATTTGAATATGCTAGTATAGTTTGAGCTAAAAATTTGATAAAAAAATATAAACCTTTATTGCTTATTAGTATTTATCATACTTGAAAAGATTGGTTTGAAATTCTTCCTTTAATAGATTCTTGGAATCTTGGATATAAGTTTACTTTGAGAAGATGGAATTGTTTTCATCCGTTTGCAGATACTCTTTTAATTTGTTATTAGTTATATATGGAAAAACTTTTTCAAATTCATAATTTTATTTATAGATTATTTCTTTCTAGATTTTCTTTTTCTCAGAAATGTAAGATATTATTTGTATATATTAGACTTATTCTTAGAAAATTGTTTTCTATAAAAAATAGATATGTAAAATTATTTTGATTTAAAATAGAATGACGTTCTTTGTCTCATATTATATGACTTTTTTGAGAAATATTTTTAAAAAATGAATATTTTTTCGAATCATCTATTCATAATCCTATTATAATAGACTGATGATCTAATATATGAATGAATATATTTTATCGAAGATGTTTTTATCCAAATTCTATAATATATTGTTTTGAACCAGATATAATAAATTTTAAAATATTAAAAAACAATATTAAAAATAATTCTTTAAAGAATGTTTTTTTATATAATCAAGCTATTGGTGAAGATAATTGAACCATTGATTTTTTTTATAAAGAAGATAATCTGACAACATCCTCTATTTTTAATAAAAGAGGATGAAATAAAAAGATAAATATTAATGTAATTAAATTATCTGATTTTATAAAAGATAAAGACATAAAAATTATAAATATGCTTAAACTTGATATAGAATGAGCAGAAGATCAGTGTATAAAAGATTTATATGTAAATGGCAGTTTAGTAAAATTTATATCTATGACTATTGAATATCATAATAATATAGATGGTAAAAAAGATAGATTATGAGATTTCTTGAATATATTAGAGTTAAATTGATTTTTTTATTATTTTGAGGTTGAAAATTTGAAAAAAATAAATAAGAAAACTAATCAAGATTTTATGATTTATGTAAAACAAAATGATTAAAATTTCAATAGTTATTCCTATGTATAATGAGCAATGTTATATTGCTAGATGTTTAGAAAGTTTATCTAAACAATCTTATAAAGATTTCGAAGTTATTCTTATTGATGATGGTAGTAAGGATAATACAGTGAAAATTGCAGAAATATTTTACGATAAATTTCCTTTAACTATTTTGAAACAAAAGAATAGTTGACCAGGAAAAGCAAGAAATTGGTGAGCAAGAGAATCAAAAGGAGATATTATTGTTTTGGTTGATGCAGATATGTATTTTGATAAAGATTTTATTAAACATCTGGTAACTCCTATTTTAGAAGGGAAAGAAATCGGTACAGCTCATGGTGTAGAATTAGTTGGAAATCCTGAGAATGTTTGGGCAAAAACTTGGTGTCTTAATAGAATTCCTCACCCTCAAAAAAGATCTGGAGTATATAGAGCTATCTTAAAAAATGTTTTTTTGGAATCATGATGATTTGATAGTTCTAAGTGATATTTCGATGATAATCTCTCTCATATAAATAATTGAAAAGGAGCTCTTACTATTATGAATGCAATTTGTTATCATAATAATCCTAGTACCTTGAAGGAAGCTTTTAAACATTCAACTTGGGTAGGTAAATCATTGGTACAAACTAATGAACTTTTAAAATATTTGAAAACTTATAAAAAGATTGTTATTCCAGCATTGTTATTGTTAGCTTTAATACTATTTTTTGGTGCCTTTTATCATATTTCATTTCTGTATTTTGTTTATGCTATACTCGTTTTGATAATTGGTATGCTAGAGTACTTAGCTATAAAAAAAATAGTAAAGGAAAAAGATTTAAGATATGTATGGTCTTTCCCTATATTATCTATTGCTAGATGATTATGATATATATGGGGAATGATTAGATATTTATTTATAAAAAAATAGTTATTATGAAAAAATTAAATTTTTGATGTGGTAGAGATATTTTACCAGGATATCTTAATTGAGATATTATAGATCTTCCATGAGTTGATAGGGTTTTTGATTTTGAAAAATTCCCTTATCCTTTTCATGATAATGAGTTTGATGAAATATATTGTTCTCATATTTTAGAACATATGTCTGATTTATGAAAAGTTATGGAAGAATTTACAAGAATAGGTAAAAATTGATGTTTTATAAAAGTTAAGGTTCCTTATTTTTCAAGCCCAAATGCACGAGGTGATTATACACATAAAAGAACTTTTAATACAAATTCTTTTGATTATTTTCATCCAGGCTTCTATTATAATAAAGCTAAGGTTATTGTTAAAAAAATGAGAATTCATTATTTGTCTAATAAATCCTTTATGGTGTCATTTGGTTTAAATATAGTCTTTGATTTTTTTATCAATCTTTCTCCTAAAATTTATGAGAGATTTTTTTCTTATATACTTCCATCATCAGAAATTCATTATTTATTAGAAATTAGAAAATAAACATGCAGCATAAAGTATCCATAATTCTTCTTAATTATAATTGATTAAAATTTAATAAAGTTTGTATAGAGTCTATTTTACAACAAACATATAAAAACTTTGAGATAATTTTTGTTGATAATGTTTCTATTGATTGATCTGTTGAAGAAGTAAAAAAATATTTTCCTACTGAAATAAAAGATAAGAAATTAATTATTGTTAAAAATAATAAAAATACATGATTTGCGTGATGAAATAATTTATGAGTAACATATGCTGATAAAAAATCAGAATATATATGTTTGTTGAATAATGATACTACTGTTCCTGAAAGTTGGTTAGAAGAACTTGTAAAAGGTATT
>CAZZEA010000007.1:0-11272 GCA_964652925.1 uncultured Candidatus Peribacteria bacterium
TATTTCCTTCGTAATAAGTTGAAAGTATATCCACAAAAACATTATTACTAACCAATACTTTTTCTTCTTTTTCTTTTGAGAAGATTCAAATTTTTCATTTAGCTTTTATTGTTAGTTCAATTTTATCTCATTTGTGTTTGATGTCTTTGAATTTAGTTTACGTTACTGTTGCTTTTCAGTAAGAAGTGTCTTTTTTAAATTCATCAGTTTTCAATAATAATTTTTTATCTCCAAACAAAATAGACTGAGATCATCCATCAAATCAGATTTCTTTTGGACATCATTTTGCTTCGAGAACAGTTTTATCTGTTCAATAATCTATAGTTATTGGATATGTTTTAGCATCTTTTATGCTTTTGGTGATATGTTTATTTCTTTTTTCAACTTCTTCTTTACTTAGATTTTTGTTTATTTCTTCATGTGTTCATGAAGTTTCTTGCTCTTCCTTATCTTCATCTTTTTTTCAGTTCACCAAAAATTATTCCATCTTTCTTCTCAAATCAATGCTTTTACACCAAAAATGCTCAGATAACAAGACTTCATCTTTTGATTCGAGTCCATGCTTTTTTATATTGTTTTTCCTCTGTTTCATCTTTTTTCTTTTTAAAAATGTTTCGTAACAATACTCATCACGCAGTTATTCATGCTCCTCGCCAAACTTTTTTCTTGTTTCTATCTCGTCAAGAACCCTTTAATTGGTCCATTTCTTGTTTAAAAGAAGAAATACTGTTGCTCTGTTCTATCTTTTTAAGTTGTTCAACAGTTGTTATTTCAAGTTCTTGCTGTTCTAGTTTTTGTTGTATTTCTTCTTTATATAGTTCATATCTTTGTTTTTTATCTAGATTATCGCTGTCCGCATTCTTTACTTCTATTTCTAGTTTTCACAAAAACTTACGAAAGTCTTCTTTTTTCATGTTTTCCAAATACTGTTCTACATTTTTATTCATCGGTAAAAGAGATAAGATTTAAAACACTATAAGTATACGAGCAATTCCAAAAAAATCAAAAAAATCAAAAAAATCCCCAAGAAAGGGATTGACTTATTTGTAAATTGTAATTTATCCTATCATTCCAGCAAAAAGATCTTCTTTACTTTGGAATGCAACCTTGATTTGTACAGGAGATCAGTTTTCTTCGGACAATAATTTTTCCAAATAATCTCTATTTTCGTGATTTTCCAACGCCATTTGAGCAAATTTATTGATTACGGTCACTTGAGCAACTCAGTTTTCTAGAGAAGATATTGAACTCAAATCTTTGAGGCTTTTTTGGAGAGAATCTTTTTCTATACGATTTACAACACGTGTCCAAAGATCAGAAGATTCTGGATTGTTTTTTGGTTGTTCAACAGATATTTCAGATGTAGATTTTTCTTGGGGTTTTTCAACCACAGGTTCGATTTTTTTCTCTACAATCACAGGTTCTACAATAGAGTTTGTTCCATGAATATGTTTGTGTAAGACGATTTTGTAAATCAAAGCTGGGTATGGATAATTTCTAATTCCCCCCAAAATCTCTCCAAATTGTTCTGATATTTTGAGATAAAGATCAATATTTTCAAATAAATGAGCATCCAAATACATCAACACTTGTTTTGCAAAATGTTGGAGATCTACTCCTTGATCAACCAGTTTTGTTATTTCTTCAAACAAAGAATTCAGATTTTTATCTACGATATGTTTGATGAAATCAATAATAGTTTGTTCTGATGCAATCCCCAAAAATTTAGTCACATTTTCTTCGGTAAGATTTTCCAAAATACTTACTTGATCAACATATTTTACAGCATCACGTACGCATCATTCTGAGAGTTTTGCGATAAGGGCGAGGGCGTTTGCCTCGTATGCCAATCACTCCGATGTACAGATTTCTTCCAAACGCCCGACCATTTCCTTTTCAGGAACTTTACGGAAGTTAAACACCTGACAACGAGAGACAATCGTTTCAGGGACTTTTTGGATTTCTGTAGTCGCCAAAATAAACGCTATAGTGTCTCTAGGTTCTTCTATAGTTTTCAAAAGTGCATTAAAAGCTCATTTGGACAACATATGTACTTCGTCTATGACATAGATTTTCTTTTTGAGGACAGTTGGAGGATATACAACCTTGTCGATAATTTCTTCTCTAATATTGTCTACTCAGGTATGAGAAGCCGCATCGATTTCCACATAATCCAACGTTTTTCCTTCGTCTATTGTTGTACAATTAGCACATTTGTTGCAAGGATTTCCATCTTGGAGATTTAGACAGTTCATGGCTTTTGCCAAGATTCTTGCAGAAGAAGTTTTTCCTGTTCCTCTTGGTCCAAAAAGAATAAAATTGCTATGATTACCTTTGTCGCTTTTTATTTTTGCTTTGAGAATTCCGGTAATATGATCTTGTCCAATAATGGTATCAAAATTTCTTGGACGATACTTGTTCGCTAGAGACATTGGTATGTGAGTTGATAATTAAAATCTAAATCTTAGTCTAAACATTCCTTTTCTTTTTTCAATTTGAATATCAGGAAGATTCTCTTGATTTTTTCTGTACATTATGTACAATTTGTACAGATTTATTTAATAAATAGAAAAAATGAACTACGCAACAATCACTCAGTTTCGCAACAATCTTGCTGAATATTTGGAAACTTCAAAGATAGAAAGAAAGCCTCTTGTTATAGGGAAAAGAGCCAAGCAAGAATTTATTATTATTCCATTAAACGAAGAAAATAGAAAACAATTATTGGAAACTTCATTGAAAAATGAACTCGAAGAATCTAGAAAATGACCATTTTTTTCTTTGGATGAAATTAAAAAAAGTTTAGTTTTATAATCGTTGATATATGACTCGATCAGTAATTTTTTCCGAAAAAGCAAAAAAACAGTTAGAACAACTTCAAAAAAAAGATCAAAAAAGAATTATAGAAAAACTTGAATATTTTTGTTCAGCAGAAAACCTTTTGATTTACGCCAAACAATTAGTTGGTTTTTGAAATGCAACTTATAGATTCCGTGTAGGAGATTTAAGAATTTTATTTGACGTCGATAAATATCGAAAAATCATTATTCTTCTTCTGATTGGTCATAGAAGAGAAGTTTATCTTTGAAAATAATCATGTCCAAAATAACTTACCTCGATCATATTGCTATGCTTCTTCCTCCTGAGGAAGTGGTAGATTTTCAAGCTTGTTACCAAAAAAAACTTCCCAAAACTATCAAAGTTATTAGTTCAAAAATAGCAATAAATGACTTTGTGAAGCTAGTCACTGATATGGGTTGGGAATTAGAACAAAAAATACATACTGACTGTTTTTATGTTCGTACATTTACAGATTCAGCAACGCTTGGACAACATTTTTTGCATCAGGGATGATTTTTTTATATCCAGGAATTATCGGCAAGTATGTCGGCGCCGCTCTTGGATGCTCAGAGATGAGAGATAATCCTCGATATGTGCGCGGCGCCAGGCGGAAAAACGGTACAACTTTCGGATACGGGAGCGTTCGTAATCGCCAATGAACCTCTCAATCCCCGCCGCAAAGCCCTCATCTACAATATCAATAGAACTTGAATGATCAATACGGCAGTAACCAACATCGATGGAAGTCGTTTCGGTCAAGAATATCCAGAATTTTTTGATAAAATATTGGTTGACGCTCCCTGTTCGGGAGAAGGAATGAGTTACAAAACGGGTGGCCCAATCTCCCGAAACGAAAACCAGATCAAATCACTAGCGAGGACACAAATCAAACTTTTGGAATCAGCGATTCACACATGTAAAGTTGGTGGAACAATCGTCTACTCGACATGTACCCTTAATGAAATCGAAAACGAAGAAGTGATTTCTACGATTTCTACAAAATATCAAGGAGTTGTTGAGTTGGAATTTAACAAAAAATATCGACCACATCGTGATCACTGCGGGGGATTTTTTGTCGCAAAATTCCGTAAAACATCTCGCTGCGCGACCAAAGATTCTTCCCCAAAAATTCCCCTAAAAACCCCAGATTTTCACTTCTCTGACAAACTTCAATTCCAAGTAAAATCATATTTTACAGAACAATTTGGTATCCAAAACATACCTTCAAATTTTTTATTTTATTCAACCATCAATTCGATTTATCTTACTACAACTGATTATTTACAAATTCATAGCAAACTTTCATTAGATAAAGTCTGAATTCCTTTGCTTGATATTGCTCGTGATGGAAAGTTGATTCCATTGCATTCACTATGAAATATTTTGGGAAACCTAGCTTCCAAAAACATATTGGAAATTTCCAATCAACAAGCCCAGGCATACGCAGAGCAAAAAGACTTATCATCAACACAAAATATCCAGACTACATCAGACAATTTTCTCCTCCTCAAACGAAAGAATTATGGTTTCTCCTCCTCAAAAAAAGTAGGCGATTTTCTCAA
Source organism: uncultured Candidatus Peribacteria bacterium (assembly GCA_964652925.1). Lineage (GTDB taxonomy): Bacteria > Patescibacteriota > Gracilibacteria > Absconditabacterales > Absconditicoccaceae > UBA5124. The sequence goes on from CAZZEA010000007.1 coordinate 4,404, forward strand.
AAATAAGTTATCCTAGATACATCAATGGTTTTTTTGACGATAAAATAATACGAATTATCTATTGATATATTTTTGCTGTTATCTATAATTTTTTTGACAAGATTTATCCGATATTGCAAAAAATAATGATTCATCCACACGCACTTATCTATTCATCTCATCAAGATATTACCATAAGCCATCTCAAAGACTCAAACTATGATCCAAGTACAGATACCAGTCTTGTTGCTCATTGGATGGATACTCGTGAGGTCAAAGCTACTGTCGAATGAGATACTGACTATCCTATCAAACTCCTCAAAATTCCTTCCAGGCCATATGTTCTTTATTACAAGTGAAATTTAGAACTTCTCAACAAGCCGTTATTAGGTATTGTTGGTCCAAGAAAACATTCTGATTTTGCAAAATCGATGGTCCAAAAACTTATACATCAGGCCACTCATCACAATTTGGCTACAATTTCTGGATTGGCAATTTGAGTAGATCAACTTGCTCACAAATTTTCTTTGGAGAATAATATCCCTACGATAGCTGTCTTAGGTTGAGGATTTTCTCACTTTCTCAAATCAAGAGATCACGATCTTCTCCAAAGAATCAACGCAAATTGATGACTTATAATCTCAGAATTCAAGTTGTCGCAAATTCCACAAACCTATACATATCCACAGAGAAACCGTATTATCGCAGGCTTAGCTGATGTCCTCTTTCTCCCCGAAGCCTCCAAAAACTCAGGAAGCCTGATTACCGTAGAATTTTCCCAAAAACTCCACAAACCCATCTATGGTACTCCAAATCTCAGCTCACCGTCTATGAGTGAATGACTCCACGAACAACTCCAAAATGGTTGAGTGAGAGCTCTTTTGGATATCCCCGCTATGTTCAAGACCCATTTTTCCGTTGATCATAAATCCTCTGGAGGAGGCCACTTGTCTCAGCTCCCCAGTTTCGATCCAGATACTCAGCAAATTCTAACAACCCTCCAAAGCCACTCCTCACTCTCGATTTCCACCCTCCTCCAACAATGATTCCCTCAAGAAAAAATTTATCCATCACTAGCTCGCCTAGAAATGGAAAATATAATACACCAACAAGAGCCAGGTGTATACAAGCTTTTATAAATATGTGCTTGAAATTTTTGGAGAGAAAATTAGTATAAAAAACAATGATTGTTTTTATAATAGTTTTTTGTTATGCAAAAATTTAGTAGAAAATGATGATTTACGCTTATAGAAATGCTTGTAGTAATTGTCGTTATATGAACTTTGATCTCTGCACTAGTTCCTAGACTTTCGTCGGCTAGAGCAAAGGCAAATGATATATCTATCAAAGCTGACTTACAACAGGTAGCCACTGCTTTGATTTCTTATCAAATAGATAAATGACATTTTCCAAGTGGCATCAGTTTTTTTTCTGATCATGAATTTCAAAAAGTACTTATCAAATGATGAATGAATTCTATTCCTTCTATAGGCGAAAATCAATGGACAGGTATGGATAACCAGCTAGCAGCTGGTTATATGTATTATCCGATGCATAAAAACTGAGCAAACAATAACGGTTTTCTCCTCGTAGCAAAAACAGAGTCAGAACAAATGTCTAATTATGTATATTGTGGTGAAATAGCTGCAAGAGAGCAATGAGATATTGACGTTGATTTGTTACAACTTTGTGATAGTGTGACGTTTGGGGAAACGTGCAACTCATCCGCCTGTATTGCAAAAGAAAAATCAGATCTTAGATATATCTACAAATATTAAAAAATTCAATTCAAATCTGATATATCAATAGAACTACCCCTCCCAAAAATTTCCTTGCAAAATATCTCAAAAACCATAAACTACTGCAAACATTTTATTTTTTATGTACAAAAACAAATGAAAATTTTAGGTAAAAAAAAATGATTTACCCTTATTGAAATGCTTATAGTTATCGTAATTATCGGAGTTTTAGCATCAGCGTTGATCCCAAGACTTGGATCTGCTAGAGGTAAGGCAAATGACGTAGCGAGAAAAGCTGACTTACAACAAATTGCTACTGCATTGATATCCTATCAAATTGACCAAAATGAATTTCCAAGTAAAGATGCTATATCCCAAATAACATCTTCAGGAACAATGGCAACAGCTCTTATAAAGTGAGGTATGGCTAGTATTCCTGTAGGAGATAGTACAGCATATACAGGTTTAAATGGATCAGCAGCTAGTTGATATATATTCTATCCTATGCAAAAAAATGGATGAAATAATAATTGATTTATATTGATGTCGAGAACAGAAACAGAGGCGTGATCAAATTATGTTGTATGTTGAACAAATAATGTTAATATAAATACCAATATAGATACTGTTAAAGTATGTAGCTCAGTGACCCTTGGTTGATCATGTGATATTAATACATGTACAGCTGCAGATAAATCTCAACTTAGATACATCTATAAATATTAAAATATCTTATTTTCAAGAAAACTCCGCAACCGCGGAGTTTTTTTTATTGTCCTATTTTTGTCAGTTTTTTTCTAGAATTTTATAAATACAATTCATTGTAACATTATAAATGTTATTTTATTTTGTAATTATAAAAATGGAATTACTTATAAAAAGATTAATTAACAAGGTCAAAGAAATTGCCAACGATATTACAATTCCAATTATATACCAGTTTTTGGACCGGTTCAATCTTGTTTTATATCTTCATTTTGAAAAAAAGACACCAAATATTGTTTTTAAAAACAATGGGATATTTATGAAATAAATTTATGACAAAATATTTGAGGTGAATTAAACAAGAAAAGACCATGTATTATTGTTTCAAATGAATCTTTTAATAAATGAAATACGGTAATAATATTACCATTAAAAGGTATGAGAGAAACTACAAGAATATGAATTATCACAATATCTATTGATTTTATAGGTTCTTGATTAAAAAAACCAACATATTGTTCTTGTTTTAATATTAGAGAAGTATCAAAAAAAAGAATCTGACAATATATTGGTACTATAACAAAGGAAGATAGAAAAACAATCAACAATAGTTAGTCTATAATATTTTGATTAAAAAAACAAGCCACCCCCTAGAGGATGACTTGTCTTTAAAGTGAATCTCCGATTGCTCGGAGTCAATAGCTTAAGCTATTTATAGTGAACTCATTATAATAAAAAGAAATTAAATTGCAAATAAATAAAAAAACTCAAAGCGATATTGCTTTAAGTCTATTTTTGCCCTATATCACTGTTGGGGATCCCGAAGGACTTTTGTAACGACATTATAACAAAAATTTCCACAATTGTAAATCATTATCTCAAAATTTCTCAAATATCACTCCAACTCAACTTTTCCAATCTCTCTCCTTCCAATCATTTTGGGATAGTCCATTCTTTGTTTTTTTTCTTTTTGAGCATAGTTGCGATTGATCTCAGTGTCTTTCTCGAGTACGGAGCAAAATCTTCTAAGAAGTCGAGGAATTTTATAAAGTTAAAGTCATTGCAAGCAGAGCGTGGCAATCCATGGTTTGCTTCATTTCATTCGCAATGACTAAGTGGAATTTCTTTCCTTCTAAGTTCTATCAAGGCGCTCGTTACTTTTGGGGCAGGGGAAAACGCCTCGGCAGGGACGGTTTTGAGGTAAACTACGTCATAAGCGAAGTTGATAATTCGCCAGAGATATGATTTTTTCTGAGCGTCTGTACAGAGCTTGTCTGCTACTTCTTTCTGCACCATAAACACCCCTCCCACATAATCTTGCTGCCCCTCGCCAAAAAATTTCCTCAAAATCGGGGACGTGATATAATATGGCAAGTTGCCTACAACGAGTGTTTTTTGAGAAATTTGTCCTCTTGTTTTCAGTTCTTCATCAACATCAACATCAAGCACATCAGCATGGATTACGCGGACATCTTCCAATCATTCTACGCTAAGTTTTCCATTTTTTACCAAATGGTCATCTCTTTCAATTACAAAAAATTCTGGGCTTATATTATGGATAAGTTTGGTCAATGATCATTTTCCTGGTCCAATTTCGACTAGTACTTCACATCACGATTTCTCATAAATCTCCTTGATTTTATCACCAAGATAATGTCTAATTTTATTGTCAGTTAAGAAGTTTTGTCCTAAATATGTTCCCACGTTTGTATTTTTAAATGGTAAATTATTTCGAAGTTGATTATTTTCTCGCAATAAAAAACAAATAAAATTCATCTATCATCAAGGCAGTATCATATTGAGAATTATAGTCTAGTTATACTTGTATCGCTGCTTTTTGACTACAGACAATGTTGATTTAGTGATGATTTCCTTCTTTTATTTGTTCTTTTTATTGCTCAAATTCTCGATTATTCAAATTTTATACTTCAATAAGTTTATACTTACTTACCCTTGAAAATCAATAATTCATTCGTACAACGACAAATATATTACTTAATAATAAGAAATAATGATTAAACATATTCCTGTCCTTCTCAACGAAGTCCTCCAAAGTATTCCCGAAAGTACTCATTTTCTCGTAGATGGAACTTTGGGGCACGGCGGGCATACGCAGGCAATCTTGGACAAGCTTCCTCTGATTTCCATGCTCTGAATTGACAGAGATCCTCTGATTTTCCAATCAACCCAAGAAAAATTAAAAGAATATGGAAGTCGTTTCCAAGCACTCCAAGGATCGTACGCAGATATCGATATTTTACAAACAAAAAAATCAGACTATATATTATTGGATATTTGAGTAAATATGGAACATTATAAAGACACATCACGTGGGTTTTCCATCAAAGGAGATGCTCCATTGGATATGAGATTTGACCCAAGCAAAGGAATCTCAGCACAACAGTGGATTGCAAAAACATCAGCAGATGATATAGAAAAATGCTTTATCGAATATGCAGATTTTACTCCAGAAAAAGCAAGAGAGCTTTCCACTGCAATCCTCCGCGCAAGAACCAAATCACCTATCGTAACTACTCGTGACTTAGTCCAAGTCCTCTATACTTGTGGATTGTGAGGGCCAGCTTCAAGTATCATCTTCCAATCAATCAGAATAGAAATCAATCAAGAACTAGAACAGCTCAAGATATTTTTACAAAAGCTCCCTCATCTACTCAATCCAGGAGGAAGATGTGGAATAATTACCTTCCATAGCATCGAAGATAGAATAGTGAAAAACTCATTTAAGTCGTTATCTGAAACCGAAAGTCGAGTATTATATAGTAAAAAAGCTATCCAACCAAGCTACCAAGAAGTTCAAAGAAACAAAGCTTCTCGTAGTGCAAAATTGAGAGTTATTGAAAGATTATAAAATCACATCAAAGAGCTCTTGAAAAAGAGATAGGTTTTTATAAAAATCAAAGAATAAAGTTTATCTTGTTCCCTCGTAATGAAGACATTTGTGTTTTTACCTAGCAATTCACTCAAAGCTTGATACGAAAATATTCTGATAAAATACAGAAATCAGGATGCTTTTATGGATTTGTTGAAAATCTGAAGTTTGATTTTCGTTTTGCTTTTTTGTATGTTTGTATATCTTCGCTATGTAAGTTTGTCTTCGACTCACGGATATTTTTTGAGAAAAGAAAATCAGAATCTAAATAATGTTTCATTCCAACAAGAAATTTTCAAGACACAAATACTCGATCAAAGAAAAAAGAATCGAGAAAAACTTAATGCTACAAAATCTGCGAAAAAAGAGGTAGTAACAGTTAATGCTCAAATAGTAACCATACCAGTAATGACAGAACTATCTATGAACTAATTCCCGTAAATCACTTTGAAGCGGGAATAAAAAATAATTTTAATATAGATAGGTGCCTATAATTCTATATATCTATTTATCTATTTACCCACACCAATGATCGATATTATTTTCAAAACATTGGCGGACAAAAATCGCAGAAGAATTATTCAACTTCTCAAACAAAAAGAAATGACGGTTTCTGAGCTTCTTACTCATTTTGAAATTACTCAGGCATCACTTTCTCACCATCTTGATATCCTCAAAAGATCAAATCTAGTTATCGACGAAAGGAGGGGACAATTCGTTTTCTACTCCCTCAACCAAAGTGTTTTTGAAGAAACAGTTAATTTGATTTTGAATTTATTAGTTTAGAAAAATCTCACATCAAATTAATCCTTCATCACCAATTTTTTCCATTTTCATGTCATTGAAATCATACTTTCCAATAGCAGTTCTTCTAAGTTCTGTTAAAATTCCACCAAGTCAAAATTCTTGACCAAGCCAATATCAAATAGATCTAATATAGGTCCCAGATCCTACATGTAAATGTAATTTCAACAACGGAAAATCATAGGATAGAATTTTATATTCAAATGTTTTCATTACTCTTTTTTCTGTCAAAACTTGTCCATCTCTAGCAAGCTCATACATCTTTTTTCCAGCAATTTTTTTTGCACTAAATGGAGTAATGGGGAGTTCTTTTTCTGGGGTGAGTAATGATAATTTTTCCCCAATTTCCAACTGGCTTGGAGCGTTTATAAATATATCATTTTTAGTCAATCATTTTTCTTTAAATTCATATTGTTGATGAAAGTCTCGATAGTCGACATCTCGAGTATCACTCATTTGTGAAAAATCTATAGTTGTCTCGTATTTTTTATCCAATCATTGAATCTGGCTCAATAACTTTGTTCATTTATCAACTCCTATAATCAAAAGCCCTGTTGCTAGCGGATCCAGAGTTCCACTATGTCCTATTTTTTGTTTTGGAAAAGCTCTTTTGAGTCTACGAATTATATCATAGCTTGTGATACCCGTTGGCTTATCGATAGCAAGAAGCATAGTTTAATATATGACATTGTTAAAATGTAGGAAAACTTAGCGTTGTTTACACTTAGGAGATAAATATCTCTTTAGTTGTT
>CAZZEA010000008.1:0-11198 GCA_964652925.1 uncultured Candidatus Peribacteria bacterium
GAACTAACATCTAAAAAACCAGAGAAATCTTTGGTGGTTTCTTTATGAAGAACATGATGAAGAAACAATCAATGAAGAGTTACTTCTAGGTGGATGTGATGAGGTCATAAAAGACTATATAGATTAGTAGATTTTATTGGATACGACAAAGTAGATATTCCTGCTAAAGTTGCTTCTATTGAATATGATCCATATAGAACTTCAAGAATAGCCCTTTTAAACTATGCTGATGGAGAAAAAAGATATGTATTGGCGTGGAAATGAATTGCTGTTGGTGAGGATGTTATGTCAGGAAAAAATTCTGCTATCAAAGCAGGAAATAGAAAACAACTCAAAGATATTCCAGAAGGAATGAATGTTTTTGCTTTGGAAGTAACTCCGTTCTCAAAAGGAAAACTTATCAAAACAGCATGATCATATGCTAGTATAGTAGGTAGAGATGAACAACAAAAAAAAGTGTTTATAAAAATGCCTTCATGAGAAGTAAGAAAATTCGATGAAAATTGTTGGGCGACTATATGAGAAATAGGAAATGATCAACATAAAAATATTGTAATTGGAAAGGCCTGAAGACAAAGATGGATGGGTAAAAAACCAAGAGTTCTTGGTAAAAATATGAACCCTGTTGATCACCCACATGGAGGTTGAGAATGACACTCTCCTATTGGTTCAAAAAGATGACCAAAATCATTTAGTGGAAAGAATGTTTCTGCTTGAATAAAAACAAGAAAAGGTAAAAAATGGTCTACTAAATTTATTGTTTCTAGTAGAAAGAAAAAATAATAAACATTTTAATTATTAGTTTATATCATGGTAAGATCACTAAAAAAAGGTTTTTATGTCAATCCAAAAATAGAAAAGAAAGTTAAAGAAATGACTTCCTCTTGAGATAAAAAAGTTATAAAAACTTGGGATAGAGCTTGTCAGATTACTCCAGATATGTTATGATTTACTTTTGCTGTTCACAATGGAAAGCAATTTGTAAGCGTGTATGTTACTGAAGATATGATGGGTCACAGATTAGGAGAATTTGTCCCAACAAGAACGTTTAGAGGTCACCCATTTTAATTGACTTTGTTTTAAATCTAAAAAAGATTAATTATGAGCAATAGTATGTCAGCTACATTAAAATATGCACTTGTTTCACACATAAAAATGGAACTAATGGCAAAATTAGTTAGATGAAAAAAGGTGCAAGAAGCTTTGGATGCATTACAATTTTTACCAAAAAAGGCTGCAAGAACTTTGTATAAAGTTATAAAATCTGCAGCTACTAACGCAGTAAAAAATGCAAATAAAGACATGAATTCTTTGTATGTTCAAACTATTGATGTTTGATGAGCTCCAAAACTAAAAAGAATAAGATTCACATCAAGATCAAGAATTAGTCATTACGCTAAATATAGGTCTTTTGTGAGAGTGGTTTTAAATAGTAAATAATCTTTGATATGTGACAAAAAGTAAATCCAGTTGGAATGAGAGTTGGTATCGTAAAGTCTTGGCCATGTGAATGGTTTTGAAAAACAAGAGCTATATGATCTGATTTTTTTGTTGAAGATATAAAATTAAGAAGATTTATAGAAAAAAGTTTTCCTAGAACAGGAATTTCAAAGATTGTTATCAGAAAAACAAATAAAGAATGAGAAATTATTATATTCACTTCAAAGGTTGGTGTTTTGATGGGTAAACAATGAACAAAAATCAAAGAATTTGAAGATGAACTCAAGAAAAAATTTGGAAAAGATTTTAAGGTAGCTGTAAAAGAAGTTAGAAATCCTGAACTTTCTGCAAAGGTTATGGCTGAATTTATAGCACAGCAATTAGAAGCCAGAATGCCTTATAGAAAAGTAGCAAAAAATGTTCTTCAGAAAATAATAGAAAAGTGAGCTGCTGGTGCAAAAATCCAAATTTGATGAAGACTTGGTTGAACAGATATAGCTAGAACAGAGAGATTCATTAATGGAAGAGTATCTTTGCAAACGTTTAGATCAGACATTGATTATTGTCATTTGCAGGCTATGACTAAATATTGAGTATTATGAGTAAGGGTATGGATTCAAAAATGAGTGTTAAATACAAAAGCTTCAGCTAATAATAACAAAAAAATAGCGTTATAATTTTATTTAATGTGGATGTATAAAAATGTTATTAACTCCAAAAAGATGGAAATTTAGAAAACCAATAATTAGATCTTTGAAATGAAAGAGTACAAGATGAACTAGTGTATCATTTTGAGATTATTGACTAAAAGCAGTAACTAGCTGATATATTTCCAACAAACAAATAGAGGCATCAAGAAAAGTTATTGTTAGACATATAAAAAAAGTTGGTAAAGTATGGATTAGAATATTTCCAGATGTTCCTTTTACAAAAAAATGATTGGAAATGCCAATGGGTACAGGAAAGGGAGATGTTGATATTTATACAGCACCAGTAAGAAAAGGTAAAGTATTGTTTGAAGTAAGTGGATTGGATGAAGAAGAAGCAAAAAAAGTATTAATTAGCGCTTCTAAAAAACTTCCAATAAAAGCAAGAGTTGTTGCAAAATGAGAGGTTAGATAGTTTTATTTGTTTTATCATTTGGTATAATGAAGTGAAAAGCTTTGTTTATGAAAGAGTTATTTTCAAAGTCAGTTAAAGAGCTTGTAGATATGAGAAGAAGGATGAAAAAGGAACTTTTTGAATTAAAATCAAAAAACGCGATTAGATGACTAAAAGAAACCCACAAAATCTGAGACACAAAAGTGAAGATAGCTAGAATAAATACCCTTTTAGCTCTTAAAATTAGAGAAAACTATGGCAATAATATGAAATAAGAACATAAAGGAACCTATCTGAGAGGTTATCAGTGATAAAACAGATAAAACTCGTATAGTATTAGTAAAAACTGTAAAGGTTCACCCATTATACAGAAAGAGATTTATCGTAAGAAAAAAATATTATATTCATGATGAACAAAATGTCTCAAAAGTAGGAGATATGGTAAAATTTAGAGAAACAAAACCTATTAGTAAATTAAAAAGATGGGCTTTGGTAGAAAAAGTTAGTTAATATATTTATATGTTTTTTAAAAAGCAATGTTAAAAACTGAATCAATTGTTGTTGTTGCTGATAATACATGAGTTAAAAAGGCAAAAATAATTAGAATTTTAAAATCTTCTATGGCAAGAACTGCAAGAATAGCTGATATGGTGGTAGTAGCTGTACAAGAAGTAGCTCCAACATCAACAATCAAAAAATGAGATGTTTCTCAAGCAATGGTAGTAAGAGTTAGAAAAGAAATAGCGAGAAAAGACGGAACATACGTTAGATTTTGAGATAATGCTGTTATTTTGATGTCAAAAGATGCAAAATGAGAGATTAAGCCTATATGAAAAAGAATTTTTGGTCCTGTTGCAAGAGAATTAAGAGATTTGTGATATAAAAATATTACCAATATGGCCGAAGAAGTTGTATAGTATATATTTTAATATCGGCTTTTACATTGTTATATTTAGTTTAATGAAAAAATTAAGATCAGGAGATCCTATAATAATAATCGCATGAAAATACAAAGGAAAGGTTTCTTCTATAGAAAAAATAAATGAAAATAAGGTATTGGTAAAATGAGTAAATGAAGTAAAAAGAGCGATGAAATGAAAGGGTTTTGTTAAAAAACACCTTCCTATAGATATTTCAAATGTTATGTATTATGATGAAGTATCAAAAAAGCCTTCAAAAGTAAAAATTGCGGAAAATAAAGAAGGTAAGAAAATCAGAAAAATCGCAAAGACAAATAAAGAGATAAAATAATTTTATTGTGTTTACTTTTAAACTAGATGAGTTCACTAAAAAAGTTTACTAAAGAAGTAGTTCCTTCTTTAAAAGAGAAATTATGAGTAAAGAACATAAATGCAGTACCTAAGGTTGAAAAAGTTATTGTTTCTATTGGTATTGGATCTTTGGCAACAAGAAAATCAATAAAGGATTTTGATGAATTTGAAAATAATATTATAAAAATTACAGGTCAAAAACCTACATTGATTAAATCAAGAAAATCTATTTCAAACTTCAAATTAAGAGAAGGAATGTCTGTTATGTACAAGGTAACTCTTAGAAGAGATAGAGCTTATGATTTCTTGGATAGATTTGTAAGGGTTGTTCTTCCTAGAATTAGAGATTTCGCTTGATTATCTTCAAAATCATTTGATCCAAAAGGAAATCTAAATATTGGATTAGTAAACTACAATATATTTCCAGAATTAAATGTTGATGATGTAAGTACTCCTATGTGAATGCAGATTACCATTGTTACATCAACAACTAGTTCAGAAAAAGCAAAAGCAATGTTACAAGAATTATGATTTTTGTTTAAATAGTATAACTTTAATTTATATTAATCATCCCAATGGCAAGAACTGCATTGAAAGAAAAACAGTGGAAGATGTTTGAAAAAAGATTTGTAAAAGGTCAAAGTCTTAAACAGCCTACCAAATATTACAACAGATGTAGATTATGTTGAAGATCAAAAGCATATGTTAGAGATTTTGGTATTTGTAGAGTATGTTTGAGAACATATGCAAGAGAAGGATTAATTATGTGATTAAGAAAAGCAAGCTGGTAAAAATTTTTTATTTTGTGAATGTTGCAAGTAATGAGTTATGTTAATGCCCCTATTCATGATTTGTTAATTAGAATCAAAAATGCTTATATGGCAAGAAAACCAATTGTCGAATGAGTGTCTTTTTCTAAATTTAAACAACAAGTACTTGAATTGTTAAAACAATATGGATTTATTAAAAATGTAGAAATCATTGATGAAGATGGAAAAAAAATGATAAATATCCATCTTAATTTGGTGAAAGATCCTATTAATGATATTCCAAATGTAAAATTTTATTCAAAGCCTTCAAGAGCTTGGTATGTTAGATCAAAAGATATTCATACAGTAGCTTGAGGTAAAGGTATTGGTATTATTTCTACAAGTCAAGGATTGATGGCTTCTCATGTTGCAAAACAAAAGAAAATTTGATGAGAGCTTATAGCAGAAATTTATTAGTATTTTATTAGTAAATATACATTATGTCAAAAATTGGTAAGAAACCTATAGTTATAAAAGATGGTGTTGAAGTTACAATCAACAACAAGAAAGTTATTATAAAAGGTCCAAAATGAGAGTTATCTTATGATTTACTTGATGGTGTAAATGCAAAAGTAAATGAAGGAGCTCTTGAGGTAACTATAGAAAATGATGAAAAGAAAAATCTTCGAGGACTAACAAGAACTCTTATATCAAATATGGTTGAATGAGTTACTGCAGGATTTGAAAAGAAATTACTTGTAATTTGAGTTTGATATGCTGCAAAAAAAGAAGGAAACTCAATTCAATTGTCTTTATGACTTTCTCATAAAGTTAAATTTGATATACCTTCTTCTATGCAGTTTGAAGTTGAACAAGATGCAAAAGGTAACTATGTTGTTACATTAAAAAGCATAGACAAACAACATCTTGGAGAAGTTGCATCAAAAATTAGAGATCTTAGAAAACCAGAACCATATAAAGGAAAAGGTATTAGATACTTTGATGAAGTTGTTAAATTAAAAGCTGGAAAAACAGCTAAGAAATAATCTTAAATTATAAATATTTATTTGTATTGTTATATTGTCATGCAAAATTTGAAACCAACAAACAAAGGAAAACTAGCTAGTTTTTTGAGAAGAAAAAATAGAGTAAATGCTGTTATTAAATCTCAACATCCTGATTTTAGAATTGTGATAAATAGATCAAACAGATATGTTAAAGCTCAATTATTGGATAAAACAGGAAATGTAATTGGTTTTGTTTGTGATAAAGATCTCAAAGGAGAAAATAAATCACAAAAAGCTCACGCAGCATGATTGGAACTAGCAAAAACAATCAAAGATAAAAAAATCGAAAAAGTTGTTTTTGATAGAAATGGATATTTATATCACGGAAGAATTAAATCTTTTGTAGATGGTTTGAGAGCTGGTTGAATATCATTGTAATTGTTGTTTATTTATTATATAATGTATTGTGCTAATGAAAGGTGGTAATAAAGATAAGACAAAAAAAGAATTTGATGAGTTGTTGCTTGAAGTAAGAAGAGTAACAAGAGTTACTACATGATGAAGAAGAATGTCATTTAGAGCAACAGTTTTGGTTGGAAATAGGAAGGGAAAAATCTGACTTTGAATTTCAAAATGAGCTGACGTTTCAATCGCAGTATCTAAAGCTTCTCGTGAAGCATACAAAAATATGTATGTTGTTCCTTTGACAAAAGATAATACAGTTCCTTATATGACATCTACAAAATATAAAGCATGTTTTGTTAAATTGTTACCAGCAAAAGCCGGTACTGGTCTAAAAGCATGATCGGCAGTGAGAGCTGTTCTTGAATTAGCAGGATATGAAAATATGTTGTCAAAGATTGTTTGATCAAACAATAAATTAAACAATGCTATGGCTACAATAAAAGGATTATCAAATTATAAACATAAAGATTTTTTCACTAATTTGTTGACAAAAAAAACAACAAAAGTTGAAGAATCTGAAAATAATGAAAAAGCTCCAGTAGAAAATAAAGAACCAAGAGAAGAAGTAAAATCAGAATCAAAAGTTGTTGAAAAGAAAACACCAGCAAAAAAACCAGCTGCGAAAAAACCAGCTGCGAAAAAACCAGCTGCGAAAAAACCAGCTAAAAAATAAATTTTTAATTATTGTGCTTATCGCAAATGAAATTACATACGCTCACAAGAAGCAAAGGAATTGTTTCAAAATCAAAAAGACTTTGAAGATGAAATGGTTCTGGAAAAGGAAATTACTCAACTAAAGGTCTTAAATGACAAAAAGCAAGAAGTGGTACAACTACAAGACCATTTTTTGAATGAGGACAAACTTCTATCATTCAAAGAATTCCAAAAGCTAAGGGATTCAAAAGATACTTCAAATTAGTAAAAGAAGTTGTTATTGTAAATCTTTGAAATCTAGATGCTGACCAAAGAATTGTTGAAGGTATGGAAATCACAAAAGCAGTATTAAAAGATTTTTGATATATCAAAACTACAGAAACTCATGTTAAACTTCTTTGAAATGGAGATTGGACAAAAAAAGTAACTTTTGTTGATGTAGATTCATATTCTAAATCAGCACAAGAAAAAATAGCAAATCCATCTGCAAAAAAGGAAAAAGCAGTAAAAAAGGTTGAAGCTAAAAAAGAAGAAAAATCAGACTTACCTACTGGTAGTCAAGAATCTAAAGTTGTTGAAAAGAAAACTGCTGAAAAAAAGGTAGAAGAAAAGGCTCCAAAAGTTGAAAAGAAAGTTACTGAAAAAAAACCAGCTGCAAAAAAGCCAGCAGTAAAAAAAACTGCTGAAAAGAAACCAGCTGCAAAAAAAACATCAACAAAAAAAGCTAAAGCAGAATAGTTTTAATGAATTATGTTTTTAGGCATGAATAAACTAATCAAAAAGATTCAAGATGTTTTTGAAAATAAATCACTCAAAAAAAAGATCATATTTACTTTGGCAATGTTGGCATTGTATAGATTACTTGTCTTTATACCAGTTCCCTTTGTAGATATTACTGCATTGATGAGTAAAACAATTGATGCGACATGATCTGGACTTGGGTATTTTGTGATGCTTCTTTGATGAGCATTGGATAGCTTTTCTATCATAGCGATAGGGCTTGCCCCATACATCAATGCATCAATCATTATGCAACTTATGTGATCTGTTATTCCAAAATTGGAAGAACTTACAGAACAAGGAGAAGCTGGACAACAAAAAATTCAACAATATACAAGATATCTAACTTTACCATTGGCATTTGCTCAAGGTATTGGAATGGTATATTTCATCAACTATATGTTGGGTGGAAATATTATTGCTACAACTATGCCAAATATATTGCTTTCAGCATTTGTGATGACTGTTGGAGCTATGGGATTGATGCGGATAGGAGAACTTATTACAGAAAAAGGAATTGGAAACTGAGTTTCTATTCTTATCTTCGCTTCAATCGTTGCTGGAATTACTCAACAAGTATATTGAGAAGTGTCATGAGCAGCTAATATATGGTGAGTAATAGTGTTTATGTTAATTATTGTATTGTGACTTATATTACTTTCTATTTTCATTCTAAAATCAACCAAGGAAATACCAGTTATTTATTCCAGAAGAGGAAAGGTTCAAGAATCATCATTTCTACCAATTCCTATGAATCCAGTTGGAATGATACCTATCATCTTCTCTATCGCATTTGTTTCGTTTCCATATCTTCTTTCCAAATTGATTGTTCAATTTCAACCAATGAATGAAAAGCTTATGGCTATGGCAAATTGGATAGAAACAAATCTGAATATTTATACACAAAATCCTGGACCATTAGCAATATTCTTCTATTTCGTTCTTATCGTAGTATTCACGTTCTTCTATACTCTTATTGTGTTTTCCCCTGATAAAATCAGTGATAATATACAAAAAAGAGGTGGATTTATTCCAGGAATCAGACCAGGAAAAGAAACAGCAAAATATATCAACGGAATATTGATGCATCTTTGTTTGTGGTGAGGTATAGGATTGGCATTGATTGGTATCTATAGTTACATCTGGACGTATATTCCATTTATACAAGATATCATCCAAGCAATCTGATCTCTTCCAATGGTTGTTACAGGTTCATGAGTAATTATTATAGTATGAGTCGTTACTGATATTATAAACAAATCAAAAACAGAATTGTTGATGCAAAAATATGATAGCAGTGACTTAGACAAACTTTCAGAAAATATCAAGAAATTATAAAATAAATAGTATAAAAAAGATGACATTCAAACGTCATCTTTTTTTTGTATTAATTCATTACGAACTAGCTTATGCTGACCTGGTAATTTAGTTTGATATAATTTATAACTAATTATTCTTATTCTTAAACAACCAATATGAATAAATCATCGGAACGAGAACAGCAACAATCATTACGATAATAAAAGTAATCGCTATGTACTTCAGAATAAATGCTTGTGTCAAAAAGATTAATCCAGTTGCTACCCAAAGCCATCAACTCAATCTATGTGTTTTATTCCAAATATCTTCATCTGCAATAGTTCGTGGAGTTTTGATTCATACAAAGAAGTTGTGCTTGATTTTACCCATATAATTTCCCATCAAAACAAACATCGCACCAAGTCCAAACAGCATAAAACTATTGATAGAATACTCTGGATTAAGAATCATAAACAAACTTACAAAATGCGCATAAGTAATAAATAAAATTATAACAAATTGAATAATTTCCCAAGTTTTTCCGAATTTCTCATAATTGGCTTTCTTTGGATCTATTTTTGGTAAAAATCAAAACAAAACCACCATTGCCAACACAATTAGCGGCATACTCAAAACAGCGCCCATTTTTGTTCAATAGTTATCGACTTGACCTTGGAAGTTTCGATGTCTTGGAGTCGGTTCTGGAAGTTGATCGTATACTGTTCGTCCTGTAAGTAACATAGCGACCACGAGTCAAAGTTTTATCCCCAAAAAGGCAAAAGTTTTTTTACTTGTCATTACGTTTATGATACAAAGATAAAAAGTAATTCATAACTTCTTCAAAAACATTGGTGTTAAGCGAATAAAAGACAAATTGCCCCTTCCTTTCATCACTTACCAGATCAGCTTTTTTGAGCACAGAAAGATGATGCGAAAGCGCTTCTTGTGTAATAGAAAAATGAGTTTGAAGCTCTTTAACCGACATGTCTTTTGTTTTTAATAATTCCAAAATCTGTCTTCTATTGGGATCAGATAGTGCTTTGAAGAGAGAATTCATTAATTGTATAAAGATATAAACAATTATTTATATATTAAAAAAAGGAGAAAATTCAAGGGGATTAGAGATTGTTTTTTTCTTTCTTTTCCCTACACTCAACACTACTTTAAAAATATATAAATTGCATATGAAATCACTCAAAGGAATCAAAATAGAAAAAATAGGATACTGAGGAATTGGACTTGCCAGGATGTCAGATGGCAAGAGAATTTTGATAAAATGATGAGCTTTGCCAGGAAGTGTGGTAGATCTCAAAATTGTAAAACAAAAGAAAGACTATATAGAAGCTCATATCACAGACATCAAAAGTTATGATAAAAACGTTATTGACGCGGAGCCATTTTGTCCTCATTTTTTCTCATCATTAGAAAACAAAGAACTGACGGATCAAGAAAAAACAACTATTGGTTGTGGAGGGTGTAAACGACAAATGATGAGTTATCCAAACCAACTAAATCTTAAGCAGGCTATTATCGAAGATGCATTTACTAAAATAAAAAAACTAATCCCAGAATTAACAATTCTGCCTATTCTTTGATCGCCCCAAGAAAAAAACTATAGAAACAAAATTGAATTCAGCCTTGGAAAATATGTTGTGAAACAAAACAATGAACTAAAATTTCTTTCCAATCGAAGCTTGGGATTTCATAAACAAGGAGAGTTTAGTAAAATTGTAAATATTCATGAATGTGGACTTGTTTCTGAGAAGGCAAATAAGCTTTATATCTATCTCAAAAACCTTTTATACGCTTCAGGATTGCCTGTGTATGACCAGAAAACGCACAAAGGATTTTTCCGTCACTTGGTTATTAGAGAGGGAATAAATACAGATCAGATGCTGGTAAATTTAGTTGTATCTGATCAATTTCTGGTTGCGGAAGATAAAAAAGAATTTTGGGAAACCTTATTAAATCAGATTACAAACGATGAATATATCAAACAAATCGTAACAACTTTTGTCGTGACGTACAACAATTGATTGGCGGATATTACTCGTAGCCCAGAAAGTGAAACCAAGATTGATTTATGATAAATTAATTTTTCAACAGGACAATAATCAATCTGAACAATCTGAACAAACCAATACAGTCGAAGTAAGTTTTAGAATTTCACCATTTTCTTTTTTTCAAACGAATACGTTGGCTGCACAAACATTATTCCAAACAGCAGCGAAAATGACAGGATACACAAAAGGAACAATTTTGGATTTATACTGTGGGACGGGAAGTATTGGAATAAGTTTCCTCAAACTTGGAATGTGAGATAAATTAGTAGGAATAGAAATCGTAGAAGAAGCAATTGTCGACGCTTGGCATAATGCCAAAATAAGTCTGGGGGATCAAGAGGTATTCTTTGCAGCTACTCCCGCAGAAAA
>CAZZEA010000009.1:0-7633 GCA_964652925.1 uncultured Candidatus Peribacteria bacterium
AATCACATATAGATGTATTTTAAATATAAAATTAATAATTTTTTATTTTTTCTCTACTCTTTCTCAATACAATTTAAAAGGAACTGCCTTAGTAATTTTTACATGAATAAAATCACCAACATTATTTTTAAATTCAGAATTATTTTTTATTGTTATTTGTTTCATATTATCGGTATAGCCATAGATATTTTCTTCATCTATCGTATCAACGATTACTTTTCTTACTTGTCCTATTTCTTTCTGATTATTTTTAGCTGATGTTTTTTTGAGGAGTTCATTTAAACGATCTCGTCTATTTCGTTTGGTTTTGCGATCAATATTGTCAGGATGATTTTTGTGCGCGTAGGTACCTGGTCTTGGAGAATAAATTCCAATGTAAATCATATCAAATTTTCCGTATTCCACAAGGTCCAATGTTGCTTGGAAATCTTCTTTAGTTTCATCAGGATATCCTACAATAATATCGGTTGTTATACTTATATCTCTTTTGAGATATCTGATATTATCGATAAATTCTTTTGCTTGCTGAGCTGTATATCCACGACGCATAGATTTGAGAACCGTGTTTGATCCTGATTGAAAAGGGATATGAATGTGAGGACAAAGTTTCTCTTCGGTTTCGTGGAGGTGAAGCAATTCTGGACTATAAAAATTTGGATATGGTGAAGTATATCTCAATCGTTCTAATCATTCTAATTTTAATACTTCTTTAACAATATTAACAAATTCTGGATGTTTATTGACTATTTGTCCCAAAAGGACTATTTCTTTGCAGCTAGCTGAAAGATGGCGTTTTGCTTCTTCTATAATTTGAGCTTTTGAGTAGTGCTTTTCTAATCATCTCGCATAAGGAACAATACAATAACTACAAAACTGGTTACATCCGGTTGAAATAGGAATATAGGCTGTTTTTTTATGATGATTCATAGAAGTATTGAAACCATCAGGAATGATTTTGAGATATTCATTGGTTAGTTCTTGATCATAATTTACGTCATATCTTATTTTTTTGAGAATTAACGGTAAAAATCCCGTATCATCAATTCTAAAAAAAAGTTCAATATTAGATCGTTTTTGAGTTAATTTATGAAAAAGTGGATTAAAGGTGTGATTGATTCCTATTGTTTTGAGTGCTGAATTTTGAGTATTGAGTTCATTTACTTCTTCAGAACTTATTCCGATCACCTCTGGATTTTTGGTTTGGAGTGCTCCCAAAAAATTTCCTCTTTTGAGGTTTTCTGGAAGAGATTTATCGGTTATTTTTTGGTTTCTGAGATTGTGTTGAATCATACATCCTGTGATCCAAACTTTCTGATCTGGTCTGATTTCTTTGAGTTTTCCGGTGATTTTATCTTCTGATTTTTGGCGTACTGAACAGGTGTCGAATATGATAATATTTGCTTCTTCAGGTTTTTCAGTATATAAAAATCAGCAATTTGTCAGGACTGCCTTGATTCTCGCACTGTCAGCATAATTCATCTGACATCCCAAAATTATGATATGGAATTTTTTCATATTTTTTGGTAAACTCATTCAAAAATTATTGCTTAAACTTAATAGTGATTTGGAATATATAATCAAGCCTAGTATATTAGTTTTCTCTTGTTTTATTTGGGAAAAATATTACAATTTAGCTACGTTTTAGATATTTTTGTAAAATATGTTTCTATTTATTGGTCTATTGATTTTGTATATATTTTTTATTTTTATAGTATTATTTGCTTATTTTTTGCCCGAGTATTATGTTTCTGAATTAGTTTTGAGCTTTTTACCTTATATCATTTCAATAAGTTTCTTATGAACTTTGACTTCTTTTTTGGTTTTAAAAATATTTATCAAAAAATTTATTGCTAGATTTTGAAGTAATATCAAAATTTTTTTTGCTTTTTTGATATTATTATCTTGATTGATATTTTTTCTTTTTTCAAAAAAATTTACGTATTTTTATCGTGTTGATGTTGATCAAATTCAAGAAAATATGACTTGATGATTAAAAATATTATATGCAAATATTTATAAAAATAATACAGAATATACGTGATTGAAATCTATTATAGAACAAAAAAATCCAGATTTAATAATGTTTGTAGAATTAGCTGATCATCATTATGAACATTTAAAATCTTTTTTGTCAGAAAATTATCCTTATAGTAATAGTACTCATTGGTCGAAAACCTATGTTTGAAATATGGTTTTTAGTAAGAAAAAAATAGAAAACCGAGCTGATGATTTTCCTCAATGAGCATGGAGGTATGGATACTTTTCTGTAAATTATGAAAACAAACCAATCTACTTTTATTTGGTTCATATGAGTTCACCTATTAATAAAAGATATTTTGATATGAGAAATACGCAAATAAATTATTTTTTCAATGATTTTATTTTGCATCAAAGTACGCATAGAATAAAAAACGATAAAATTGTGGTTTTGGGGGATTTTAATACATCTCCTTGGTCATTTTTTTATTGGAATTTCGCAAAATGATTTGAGTGAGAATATATTAATATCACTAGGGCTTTGTCTATTGTTTTTACTTGGAAAAGTTTTGCTGTACCTGTTTTATGGAGTCATATTGATCATATTTTTGTAAATAAATTTGTGGAGATAAATGACTTTTCTGTAATTTCTATTCCATGATCGGATCACCGTTGATTTTTGTTTACTATTAAATAATTTTGTAATAAAATTATAATATGTCAATTCTTTTCTTTTGATAATTAGGTGAACATTTTGAAAAAAAAGAATTCTAATTATAATAGGATAGTATAGTAATTAGCATTTAACTTAGCTATATTATCCATGTGAACATTAGAAAAATCAATATTAGAATTACAAGACGTACAGGCTATTCAGCCAGATTTTGTACAACTTAAAATAATGCCAAAAGCTACTGCAGAAAAGATTCAAGTGCTTGTTTTTGGTAAAGAAAAAAACAGACTTAACCTCCTAACTACCAATAATTATCCTGAGCAAGTACAAAAAGTTGTTAAAATGCTTGAAGATAAAAATTTTTTGTCAGAAATATATTATACGTCTGTAGAATGATTTACCTATGCACTTGGTTGGTATGATAAAATGCAAGCCGATGAAGATGCTGTTGCAGAAGCTATGAAAAAACAAAAACAAGCTGAATGAACTTGAGCTATTTCTATGATTAAAAGTTTGTTTGAAAAAAGAGAAACTATGGAACCAGGTGATTTTATTATGGAAATAATTAGATTATCTTTTCAAACATGAGCATCAGATTTACATTTTCAACCACAAGAATCAGGTGTTGTTATGAGACTTAGAATTGATGGAATTTTACAAGAAATTTTGGAGTTTAGTCATGATGATTTTTTGAAATATCTCCAAAAAATGAAATTTATTGCTGGTACAAAAATGAATATTGATTATGTGCCTCAAGATGGAAGATTTAGTTTTGAAGCTGTCAATAGACATGGAGAAACCAAACAAGTAGATGTCAGAATAAATTTTATGCCTTGAATTTGATCAGAAAGTACGGTTATAAGATTTTTGGATCCGGGTAAAGGATTTGCTTTTTTTGAGGATATTGGTTTTAGATGAAGAACTTATGATATTCTCAAAAAAAATTTAGAGAAGAATGTAGGTATTACTATTATTACATGACCTACGGGTTCTTGAAAAACAACGACCCTCTACTCTGTTCTTCATACATTAAATGATGGTGAAAAGAAAATTATTACACTAGAAGATCCTGTGGAATATCAACTAGCCGGAATCCAACAATCACAAATTAATTATACAAAGTGATATGATTTTGAATTGGGGTTGAAAGCTTGTTTGAGACATGATCCTGATATAATATTAGTTTGAGAAACAAGAACTTCTGAAACAGCTGATGCAAGTATTAATGCTGCTTTGACAGGACATTTGGTATTTACTACATTACATACTAATTCCGCAATTGAATCTATTACGAGATTATTGAATATGGGAGTGAAACCATATATGTTAGCTCCAGCATTAAATCTTATTGTAGCTCAGAGATTGGTAAGAAAACTTTGTCCTCATTGTGCCACCAAAAGAGATCCTCAATATGGAGAAAAGGTTGAAGTGGAAGAAACTATTAAAAAAATTACTGATGCAAACCCAAATATGAAAGTTCAACGAGATGGGAAAATACCTCAGTCAGTAGGCTGCGATAAATGTAATGGGAATTGATATGTTTGAAGAATCTGACTTATTGAAACATTTGAAATTACTGATGATATTAAAACCATGATTATTGATCAGGCATCTACTTTGATGATGTATTCGAAAGCTAGAGAGACTTGATATCTTACCATGAAAGAAGATGGAATTCTTAAAATGTTAGATTGAATTACTACATTGGAAGAAATTAGAAGAGTTGTTTAATTTTATATTGTAATATATAGTATGGATAAAGTTAGTACTGAATCGTTTTCATCAAAAACATTTGATTCTTATTCAGATGAAAATTTGTTTAAACTTTATCGTGCTTTGAAATTAAGAATGTCGAATCCAGAATATAAAAATTGAAAATATATAGAAACCCTTTGGATAACTAACAAAAATATTAGAAAAGTTTTAGAATCAAGATTAGGTAAAAATAATTCTAATTAATTATTTTATTTATCAATTGTAAAGCTAAATTCTGATCAAGAAAATATGGCGAAGTAGCGATTGTGACTATCTTCGCTTTTTTTATTAATTCTTTTGTAATCTGAATGGTTTTTTCGAATTGTTCGATACTCATGTCTGGATGTCGAAAATCAAGGTCTATATCGAAAATATAGTTGGATAGTTTAATGGTTGAATAGTCGAAGTGTAGAAGAGAATATTCGGTATTGATTTGCGTTGATCAGGTAATATATCTGGTATCTAGTGCATGTCTGAGAAAATTACCGACATTTACCCCATCAGCTCAAACTGGTCTCATATCTGTGTGTTGATCTATATGTAGAACTGGAAATCCTCTTGGTCGAAATTCGAGTACACGGTCGTGATTATCTACAATTACGATATTTGGTTGGATTTTGACGATATATTCGAGTCATGTGCATTGATGTAAGATTCATTTTTCATCTATTTCCTCAAAAACTATGTGAGATCCGAGTTTCACATCTGCGAGTGTTCATGATATGATTGGGGTGAGGTATTGTTTGTGCATAAGATTTTTTATTTTACCATCTTCTCCAAGTTGGGCAAGCCTGGTTGACGTGGATATGTGAGAATCATTGGTGCTGAATAGCTCAGACGATAGCTTGTGTCAAGTTTTTGATATCTTTATCAATAGCATCGACAATATTTCTACATCCTGCTGCTTTTACTAGTTCTATTGGGTTGAATGGAGTGATTTGGTTCCCTGCAGGAGTTGATTTAGTGGAAATATTTAATGGTGTCGTAGGTGAAGCTTGCCCAGTAGTCAACGCATAATTTTCGTTGTCAGCAACGATGTACGTAATATTTGTATCTCTTCTGGCAGCATGTAAAAGATGTCAAAGTCAGATTCCATATCCATCTCCATCTCCGCCATACGCAATAACCGTCAAATCTGGATTTGCAAGTTTAATTCCTGTAGCAAAAGGAACAGATCTTCCATGAAGTGTTTCTGCGCCGTATCCATCTAGATATTGACTCATTTTTCCACTACATCCAATACCAGAAACAATAACTACTTTATGCTTTGGAATATTGAGCTCTTTGAGTGCATTTTTGATAGCCAAGTGGATCATAAAGTTTCCACATCCTGGACATCGTTGAAATTTATTTAAACCTGATCTCATTGTATATTTCGTATTAAGAATTAAAGAGGAATTTCTTCACCAAATATTGGATATAATGTGTATTTTCTATGATGAGTAATTTTATTTTCTCGCATTGGATGTTGTAAATTACATTGTTCGGTAACCAAACGTTGAAGTTGTCCTGATGCGTTCATTTCTACAAATATTAATGATTGAATCTGACTATTTTTTTGTTCTAAAAATGTCTTAAGTCTAAGATCAAATGGTTGAAATACTTTGATTACGATCAATCCTAGTTTTTGTTCTGGATTATTTCTGATATAGTCTTCCAATATAAATCTATTCCATCCATAAGTAACAAAGAATTTCTCCGCTTCAGGATTAATTATTTCATATCCATAAAAGTTTTCAGTAAATTCTTGTTTTCCAAAGGTTTTGAGCTTTTGATCTCTCTTATCTTGCATTTTTTTCTTGATTTCTGGATCTTCGTTGGTAGCTCCGTATTCGTCGTGTTCGTATGATGTTGCAATGAATTCACCATTTTCCATACTTGGAGTTGTCCATGGAGATATTCCATCATTAGTAAGTTCATATCTTTTGTATCATTCACTTCATTGAACTAATTTACCTCTTTTGATAGTTTCTGCTTTGAGATTTTTTGGATCAACAGCAAAATATCCTTCTGAAAATTGTTTATCAGTAAGAAAAATAACTGGATGCTGATAGATATCTGATCGGTTAAGTGCAGTTCAGATAAGTTTATATCCTTCTTCAAAGGTAGATGGAGCAAGAACTATTGGAAAAGTATCTCCAAAACTCGCATTGAGCGCATAAGCTAAATCAGCTTGTCCTGTATATGTAGGTGTACCTGTTGAAGGACCATCACGTTGAGCCAAAACATAAACTCAGCCAAGTTCTGCTTGATTTGAAAAAGAAATAGATTCTGTCATAAGTGCAAATCCTCCTCCACTTGTTCATGTCATAGATCTTTTACCTGCCATTTTTGCTCAAAGCATAGCCATACTTGCTGCTATTTCATCTTCTCATTGAAAAAATGTAGCACGAGGATCTGTTGTGATTATATCAATTAATGAACTTGCTGGTGTCATAGGATAGGCAGCATAAAAATCCATACCAGATTCCAATGCTCATTTTGCAATACATTCGTTTCCAAACATAAGTTTTTTTTGATTTCCTATTGATTTTGAAAAATTAGCGATACTACAAGCATCTCCACAATTTTCTATAATATATTGATATCATGCTTTAAGATCTATTATATTTTGCTCTAAAATTTCTCAAGAAAATGTTTTTGCTAAAAATTCTTCTCATTCCTCTATTGAGATTCAGAAAATTTTCAAAGCTCATCAAAATGCAAATACGTTTTTATGTTTTGCTGTTGTATCTTTTATATTAAAAGCGTTTTTGAAAGAATAAAATTTTTGGTTTTTTGTAATAGCATAATCATCAAAAGCAAAGAAATAATCTATAGTTTTGTTTAAAAAATATTCATTTTCTTGGTCTGATACATATAAGAAAAAAATATTATTATCTCATTTGATGATTGACGCATATTCTTTGTCTCCTAATATTGTATATCCTTTAGAAGCCAATAATTCTCAAAGCAATAATCCTGAGGTATTAACTCAAGTTCCCGCTGCCCCAGAAAATCAGATTGAAATTTTCATATAGTTAGATTAATAATTAAAATCAATGTTTTATGTTTACGTTTTTTGAAATAAAAAACAATATAAAAAATCAGACTTATTTTTGCTTTGAAAACAAAAGTTAAAATCATATATTTGTCGGTGGAATGTTTTTATCTTCTTATTTTTATGATGTATAAAATATCTTATTCTCCTAATCTTAAAGGTGAAGTACATATTTCTGGAAGTAAAAA
>CAZZEA010000009.1:7643-7868 GCA_964652925.1 uncultured Candidatus Peribacteria bacterium
TGCTGCCTTACCTATAATTGCAGCAAATTATATTTTGGATAATAAAGTGAAATTAATAAACAAACCCAATATCAAAGATGTTGTTGTTATTGAAGAATTAGCAAATGAAGCTCTAGCTAATTCCAAAGATTTTTTTGATCTCACTTCCGAAAAAGCTACCAAAATTAGATCATCTATCCTTCTTATTCCTTTGGGACTTATTAAGTATGGGAAAGTAAAATTTAT
>CAZZEA010000009.1:7896-11136 GCA_964652925.1 uncultured Candidatus Peribacteria bacterium
GATATGTTTGATGATGCCCTAGTAAAAGCTGGAATAACAATAACTAATGATGAATTTAAAACGTTTGAAGTAACGGGAAAACCTAAGAAAAATATTATGCTTCAAGGATTCTCTGTAACTGCTGTGGAATCTTTAATTACTTATTTGGCTTTTGCAAAAAATTTTGACTATGAAATCAATATTTACCAAGTAGCAATCGAACCTCACGTAAGAAATCTGATTGAATTTTTAAATAATGCATGAGCTGATATAACACTCAATGTAGATCATACCCTAGTTGTTAAACCATCTAAAATTAATATAAAAAATTCTGAATTTACTATTATTGCTGATTATATCGAAGCTGGGACATATTTTGCTATCGGGGCTGGTGCTGATAATTCTGAAATTACTATAAAATGATGTCATGTAGATGAACTTTCTGCTTTGTATAGTGTTGCGGATAGGATAGGAATTAACTTTAAAATAATCGATAAATATACTATTCAAGTAAATTCTTTTAATAAAAAAAATTATCAAGCAGTAAAAATTGAAACAAGAATTTATCCAGGATTTCCAACAGATCTTCAGTCGATTTTTGGAACTTTAGTTACGCAATGTAAATGAATTTCGAAGATTTTCGAAACGCTTTATGAAGGGAGATTTGCTTACCTCAATGAACTTGAAAATCTTGGTGCAAAAATCGAAATTTTAAATCCATATCAAGCAATAGTTATCTGACCTACTACCCTCAAAGGAAACTATGTATCGAGTAGAGATCTGAGATGTGGTTGAGCAATGATGCTTGCTGGAGTTATGGCAAGAGGAACCACGTATGTAATGAATGAAGATATTATCGCAAGAGGATATGATGATATCGAAAATAAACTTAAAGCTATAGGAGTTACCGTAGAAAAAGTTGAAAGGTAATTTTTCCTTGTATATCACAACCAAATTATTATCTTTGTCAACACAAAACAAAAACTAAATAATATGAAAGACTTTAAAGAATACTTGGAAGCTATTGTTATAGCTTTCTCAAAGATGAATGAGTTGAAAGTAAAAAACTTTCCTCAAGAACTTATAGATGATGATCTCTCTAAAGAATATCATTCTACTAATGATAATGAATCTATTTTGGTAAAGGAATATGTTTTTTCTTTGCCAAAAACCTTTGTGTTTTATCGTAAAATATTTACTTCAATATCAGCAAAAATATTTCTGATAAAAAATAAATCAATATCAGGAATCCAAATTGTTTTTGATAAAGAAAGTTTTTTCTTTGAAGTAGGTATGGGAACAGGAAAGAATGTGACGCCATTTATCTTGCTTGCAAGGAATGAGATACTTCCTTCACTTGAAATCTTTCAGAATTTATTACCTCTAAGAACAATTGAAGTTGCTGAAATGCTTGGCTGTGATGGCTTTGGTTGTGATGGATGATTCTTATGTAAAAACCGAGATTATTTCTCGGTTTTTTCTTTGAAAAAATATCTTGAACTCAATTTATTTATTGGTATCCTATCGTTGTTTATTTTATAATTAGGTTAATGTCATATATTTATTATCTCAAACCTTCTAGTTTTTGTTTTGGTGTAAAAAGATCAATAGAAGAGTTGCAAAAAGTTATAGAAAAACATCAAAATGATGAAATTTATTGTATTCATGCTTTGGTTCATAATCCAAAAGTGACTACATATTTTGTAGATCGTGGTGTTAGATTTGTGGAAACAATAAAAGATGTACCAACTAAAAATGCTATTGTTGCTTTTTCTGCTCATGGTATTTCTAGGGATGTTTTCAATGAAGCAACTACTCTCTTCAAAGCTGTTTATAATTTAGAATGCCCTTTTGTTTCCAAAATTTACAATGAAATAAAACAATTTATATGACAAGGAGTCAAACAATTTGTTTATATTGGAAAACAATGACATCAAGAGGCAGAAAATGTGATACATGATATAAAACATAATTGAGCTGCTATTTGTAGAATATTTGATAGTTCTGAAATTTCAAAAATACCATTTTCTTGATCTTTTGCTATTCTATCGCAAACAACATTAAATTTTGATCTTGTACAAAATATTATAAAAGATATTCAAAAGCAGTTTCCAGAATCTATTGTTCCAAAAATATCAGACATATGTAAAGCAACTTATGAAAGACAATGAGTAATTCAAAAATTTGAATCAGAATTTAATACATTGGTTGTTATTTGATGAAAAGAAAGTAGTAATACAAAAGAGTTATGTACAATATGAGAAAAACTAGGGAAACAAGTGTTTTTTGGTGAGTGATTATCAGATTTATTGATTGATAAAAATTTTATTGAACAAAAAACTTCTGATGTTGCTGTAACTGGTGGTGCATCAACCCCTATAGAAGATATCTTGGAAATTATTGATTGGTATGAAAAAAAGTGATATCAGTCAAAAACTTTGGAATTTATAAATTAGGTAGATTAGTTTTCAGTCCTTAGTCCTTGATTTTTTGGCTTTAGTAACTTAGAATTTCTAATATATTATTTAATTCTTCTGTTGTAATATCTGGAAATATTTTTTTAATTTGATTATTTCAAAGAGATTTTAATATAGTTTTACGTTCTTCATCAGTTTTTCATAATTTATTAATTCATGACTGGATTATTCTAATTTTCTTTATCAAGGCTAATGGTACAAATTGTTCTTTATTATTTATTTCCATTAATCCTACACCAAAAAGATTGAGTAATGGTGATCGTAAATGGAGATCGTCGCTATTTTTGAAAAGGGTAAAAATTGTATTATATATTTTATTTGTTTCTAGATTAATAACTGATCGATCAGCCTCGCCTATCAATTTTTTTGTTAATCCCTTCGTATAATCTACATTGAAATAGACTGTTCCTACTATGTTTTGCTCTTTCCAAAGAAGCTGTTGTAATTGTCGTAACCAGGTGTTTTTCATTTTATAATTTGTTTTATATATTTCTTTGGAAATTTTATAATTAAATTCTTCCTCGTACCAAACGGCTGTTGTCCCTACTTCATCTATTATAATAGGTTTATTAAAAGATTTTATTCTTTCCAACGGGTTTCGTCATTTTTCATTGACTATTTGATTTGGCGTAAGTCGTTTTCTATCTGCAAATCATTTTCATCGATTGTAAAAAGTAAATCAAATAAGATCAACATATTTATCTCCTGGATAATAATCTTCAAACGTATAACATCACAGTTTTTCTTTATTTTGAATTTGACAAGGTATAAGCTTTGCTTTTTG
>CAZZEA010000010.1:0-1828 GCA_964652925.1 uncultured Candidatus Peribacteria bacterium
ATTTTTTTTTATAAAACAACTTTCCACAATTTCCATGTATTTCCCATTTCATACAAGGTGAAACAACCTCCATTAACTAAATTTTCTGGTATTTGTTGTTCTCCCATCCGGATATAGAATGGTCTATGAAGAGAGGCATAACTTTCTCCTAGTATTTTACATTTATATGTTCAGTCATTTTTTCGCCAATCAATTCGTTCTTGATAAGATCGCTTATTTAATGCAGCCATTCCTGGGGTTATATAGTTTCTTTGACTTCGTCGCATAATTCGAGGCGTATAATTTTTATGTGTTGTCATAATAATGGCGTTTTCTTCCGTAATTCTTGATAAATTTTTGATAGACCAAAATTCTTCTTGTGAAATTAAGGCATAGGAACTATTGTTTATTAGATGTATGTCCACCAGAATGTATATATGAATGATGACTCGTAAAAGATGTGGCTATCACAAAAGCTACATTTACTGCAGCAAATAGTAAAGAAGCAAAAGTTACTGTAGAAGTAGAAAATGTATGAAATGTTGATATGAATTTAAATGGTATATGACATGATTTCTATGTGTGGGATGGATATGGTTATGGTACACAACAAAATCATTGACAAATGAGTATTGAGGTTGTTGACCACTTCGTTCCTACATTATCTCCATGACAAAAAGATCAATTTGTTATTTATGTAAAAACGAAAGATATTCCATTCTCTAAAGACTCATACGTATTTTTGAATGTAATTTCTAATTGAGATCAAAATATACAAAACAATAATAAAAAAGTAAGAATAGAAGGGAATATAAAACCAGACTTATGAGATATTATAGATGTAAGAGATAGAGAAAAAACTGAAGTAGCAGAAACACCAGTAGTTGAAGAAGTTAAGACCCCAGCCGAAGTAGTAGAAACCACAGTAGTTGAAGAAGTTAAAACTCCAGCCGAAGTGATTGAAGAACCAGTGGTTGAAGAACAAATTAGCAAAGAAAAAGCTGATTCTTTGTTGGAAATGGTAAGAAATATCTTTAAATAAGCCAAAAATATATACAAAAAAATTCTAACTTGAAAAAACAATCTAATACTATAAAAGGATAGACAGGAAATAAAAATTCTGATTTATCCTTTTTTGTTTATATAAAAAATGGCAGAAAATTTAGTTATCGTGGAGTCTCCTGCGAAATCACAAACGATTAAAAAATTTCTTTGACCAGATTTTGAAGTAAAAGCATCATTTGGACATGTAGTAGATTTGCCCGCAAAATCTCTTTGAATAGATATAGAAAACAATTTTTTGCCACAATACGAGGTCTCTCCAGACAAGAAAAAAGTAATTTCCGAACTCAAATCTTTGGCAAAAAATGCCAAAAAAGTCTGGATCGCTACCGATGAAGACCGCGAGGGAGAAGCAATTGGACGGCATGTAGCAAATCAATTATGACTAGATATCAAAAAAACAGCAAGAATAGTTTTCCATGAAATTACCAAAAATGCGATTCAACACGCAGTAGAAAATCCAAGAACTTTGGATATGCATTTGGTTGATGCTCAGCAGGCGAGAAGAGTGCTCGATAGACTTGTATGATTTGAGTTGTCTCCAGTGCTTCGAAGAAAGATTAAAGCAGGTCTCAGTGCCTGAAGAGTCCAATCAGTTGCGGTAAGATTGATTGTAGAAAGAGAAAGAGAAATCCAAAAATTCGAATCAGAATCTAGTTTTAAAGTAGTTGGATTTTTTGTTGGTGATGCAAAACAATCATTCAAGGCTGAACTTTCTAAGGAATTCAAAACCGAAGCTGAAGCAAAAGCATTTTTAGAAGAAGTAAAAAATGCATTATATAATGTC